>NZ_QAIM01000233.1:0-9152 GCF_003061035.1 Acidovorax sp. HMWF018 | reverse complement strand
CCCTGCTGAAATTCTCAGCAGGTCAGTGGAACACCCTGGTCAATATTGGATTGGCACTTTGCGGTTTAGCTGGTCAAGATTGCATCGGCACCAACAGTCCTGCGTGACGAGACAAAAACCTGGCGCGTGCGCTGTATGGAGGTCGATCAGGTCTTGTCGGACCTGCTGGATACGCCCCAGGGCAGCTTCCTGTCCCATGTTCGCCGGGCCCTGGCGGCGGACCAGCAGCGCGTCAAGGCGTTTCTGGGCGGCTTGGAGGGCCTCGAATTCGGGGGGCAAGCCGACGACACCGGTTTTACGCAGTGGACTGCCTGGCGCGACCTCCAAGGCATGAGGGCGACGGAATTGCCGCCAGAGTTCAAGATCCCTGAGGTGGGTGCGGCTTGGCACGATCTTGTTCATGACGCCGATCCCAAGAGCGGCCTGCAGGCCTTTGCCGCGTGCACCATGATGTCCTTGCGCAAAAGCCTGCGCAGCGGCAAGGTGTGGATCGATCACTCGCTGAGTTTCCGGCAGCGCGATCAGATGCTGATCTCGCCGCAAGAGTGGGCGCGCGAGCGCGACAAGTACATCGCCCTGCTGGGGTTGCCGCGCACGGCCGACGAATTCATCGAGCCCGCCTTGGACAATCTGAAGGTCGGCGTCATCGCTGTGTCCGAGGCCTGCCAGAAAGGCAAGATCGAGATCGGCGCCGACGGGATGCTGCATCTGCCGGCGGTCACCGCCTTGCCTGACGATGGGGAGCCGCGCCGCATGCGCGACCTGATCTACCAGTTGATCGGCGACGTGCAATTCCCCGACATTCTGCTGGAGATGGACGCGCTGTGCAGCGTCAGTGAGGTGCTGCTCGGACATCGAGCCGAAACCGTGGCGCAACTGCTTGCCCTGTATGCGGCGCTGCTCGCACACGGCACCGACATCGACGCCAAGACCGCTGCGTCGATGATCCCGGGCGTTGACACGGCGCAAGTGTCGGTGGCCATGCGGGCGTTGGAAACCCATGGCCGGTTGCGGCGCGCGAACGAGCGGGTGGTCGAATTCCAGGGCCGCGTCCCGCTGGCCGCCCACTGGGGCAGCGGCGAGAAGGCCTCGGCCGACATGATGTCGCTGGACGCATCCCGCCACCTGTGGAGCGCCCGCGTCGATCCCCGCCGGCGTACCTACGCGGCGGGCATCTACACGCACCTGCTGGATCGATGGGGCATCGTCTACGACCAGCCGATCGTGCTCAACGAACGCCAAGCCGGGGTGGCGATCGAGGGCGTGGAGCAGCACAACCGCAGCCAGGACCGCATTCGCTTGTCCCTGCTGGCGGTCGACACCCACGGCTACACCAACGGTGCCATGGCGGTGGCCAAGTTGCTCGGATTCGACCTGTGCCCGCGCCTGCGCGACCTGGCCGAGAGAAAGCTCTACCTGCCGGCAGGCTTCGCCGTGCCGGAGAACATCGAGCGCGTGACGGTCAAGCGCCTCTCGCGAAGGGCCATCCGCGAAGGGTGGGATGAACTGCTGCGGCTGATCGCCTCCATTCGCATGGGCAAGATCGGCGCCGATCTCGCACTGCGATTTCTCGGCAGCGCGGCTCAAGGTGATCCGGCCTGTCGCGCTGCTGAACATCTTGGCAGGTTGTTGAGAAGCATTTTCTTGTGCGACTACGTCACCATCGAGGACTTCCGCCGCGAGATTCACACGTTGCTTGCCCGGGGCGAGTCGGTTCATCAGCTGCAGCGGGTTGTCTACACCGGCAAACTGCCCACCGAGCGCGGCCGGCGGCGCGACGAGATGAAGGCGATCTCCGGCTCGCACGCCTTGCTGACCAACATCGTGATCGCTTGGAATACCAACCGGATGAATGATGTGGTCGAACGCCTGCGCAAGGGCGGCATGGAAATCGACGACGCTTGGCTGCGGCGCATGGGTCCGGCCCACTCCAGCCACATCAACTTCCGCGGCACGTTCAGTTTCAGCGTCGCCAAGTATGCTCAAGCGCTTCTCAGATCGCCGCCGACGCCTCGACGCCGTGCCACAGCATGACTTCGTCCGAGCTAGAGACGAGCATCTCGATCGTCAACAGCGCAACGAATCCTACAAAGAACATCGAAGTCAGGAGCGGCGTTTCGTCGACTTCATGCGCCTCCGTGAGCAGTTCCTCCGTCACCAGATAGAGCAACGCCGCCACCGAAAACGACATCACGGCATCCAGTGCCTGCCCGTTCACGCCGCTGAGAAAATAGGCGCGCCTATGGCCGCCCCACCGAGCAAGAGCGCCCCGAAGGCACACGTGGTCCCAATGATCCGCCGACGCGACCCGACTCCCGTGATTGCCGCGGCGGCCGCCACTCCGAGGAACAGGACTTCGAGTGTCAAGGCGACAGTGATCAAAAGACCTTTGGCCGTCGCTGGCGGCGAAGCTGATTCCGATTGGAAGCCCGTCCAGTGCGATCTCCACTCCGGAAACGAGCAGCAGGCTCGTCGGTATGCCGTTGGCTCTCGCCCCATCCCGCACTCAAGTTTGCCGGACAATGCCTTCAGGGCCAACATTGCCACGATGTCCAGGGTGAAACAGATAAGCGTCACCCAGCAAGCCGCCGATGCAACACGTCAGGCAGGAGCTCGGTCGCCAGCGCGGCGAACAGCACCCCGGCGGCGGGGACGCGCCCTCGTGGAGTCACAGGAAGCGACAATAATGTTTGCACCAACGCCATGTGATCTAGTGAGGCTTGGCCCGGCGACTCGCCGTGGTACTTAAGGAAGAGCTGATGAAACCCACCGAACTCCCCGCCGCCGTACGCGCGACCGACACCCGAGCCACCCTGCCCATCCCGGCACCGCCCCTGGACACCGGCGCCATCGTGCTGCGGCCGGAGCAGGTGCCGCAGGCAGAGCAGGCGTTGAGGGCGCTGGACTTCGGCGCGGTTGCGCCCGGTGACATCATCAATATCGGCCTGGGCTCTGAACAGGCGCTGCAGCAGACTCTGGACGGCTTTCTGGCGCGTCTCGACAAGAAAACGGCCGCCAAGGTGTTCGCGCTGTTCCAGCGCCTGGAAAAAGGCGTGGATGACGCCAAGCTCCCCGAGATCCTGGAGAAGATCCAGAGGGGTGAGCAGCGCGGATTTTTCGCCAGCCTCATTGCCAAGGTTGCCGGACGCAAACCCGAGGATGCCTTTCGTGAATTCATGCAGGAAGTCGGCGATCTGGTGGCTGGCCGCACGCGGACCCTGGCCGACGAGATGCAACGCCTCGAAGGCGAACTGTCGAAGGAGATGAAGACGCTGTTCGGCGAACTGCAGGCGCTCGACACGCTCAAAAAATCGTATGGTGAGCATTTCTCCAGCTTCACCCTCGACGCTGCAGTAGCGCGCGCCTTCCTCGAGAAGGCCAGGCAGTACGTGGCGCTGGAGCAAACAACCGCCGACCCCGCTGATGTGGCCGCGCAGGCCCGCGTGCGAGAGCTTCAGGACAAACTCAGGCTGCTGGAAAGCCGGGCACTGGCGCTGGAAGGCACCTATACGCGCCTGCCGGCCGACCAGATGGTGATCCAACAGATCGAGGCCGCCGGGGTGGCGACGCTGCAGGAGACGGCCACCACTGTCTCTTCGCGCTTTGCTTCGATCAAGATGACGCTGCTGTCGATCCATGGCGCTTTTGCCGTGAAATCCGTGCAGCAGATCGCCGAGCGCCAGGCGCGCCTGGACCAGCAGCTCACACAGTTGCGCGGGCAGGCGACCAAGGACGTGGCGGTCACCGCGGCGAAGGCGCCCGGCGAAAACCGCGTGGCGCAGGCCGAGCAGATCGCCGCCATCATCGCCCAGACCCGCGAGATCCACCAACTGGTGGAAGCGGCCAAGAAAGAAACTGAAGAAAAGTTCGAGCAGGCGCGGAGCATGTTCGAACAGTCGCGCGCGGACCTTGCCGCGCTCCACAAATCATGACAGCGGGAATCATTTCATGCTCACTCTTTCCCTCGACAAACCCGGCGCGAAGCCGGCACCCAAGCTGCAGCTGGCCCTCAACAAGGGAGCAAGCTTCAAAGTCACGGTCGCGTGGAAGTGCGATGCACGTCACGAGGACGATGTAGACATTCACGCGCTGGAAGCGCGCAACGACGGCGGCGGCGCGAAGGTGACTGCCCTGGAGCAGATTCTGTCCACCTACAACACGACCCGGATGAGCCCGAAGACCGGCGTCTTGGTAGCCGCTGCGGACGGCTCCTTTGCCACGCCTTCGGGCGGACTGCGCCATTCCGGAGACATCCGGGTGCAGGGCAACACTGAAGCCATCGTCATCGACGGGTCGCGGCTTCCCGCCGGCATCAATGAGATTCCCCTCTTCGCCACCGTCCACAAGGCCGGCCATGGCCAGGAGCACGAAGGCGGTGCCGAGTCCGAGGAAGAGGCCGCGTTCGCCGACATCGAGGTCTGCACCGTCACCATCGCGGACGAGAGTGGGCGGGAAATCGGCGCCTACCAGCTCTCAAAGGAATTCGGGGACTTCAACGTGGTCCAGCTCGGCAGCGTCATGCATGGCGACAACGGCTGGGAGTACGCGCCGGTGGGCCGCGGCTTCACTGGCTCCATCAACGACGTCCTCAGCCACTTCTCCTGAAACTCGCCATGCAGACGGGGGACAAGAAGCTGCGACCGACCGTGGTCGAGCCGCCTGCCCGTTCCCCGCGCAAGGCCGGAGGAGCCTCGGCGCGGAGAACCGATGCGTCGGCTCCTGTCGTTGAGGCAGGCCCCGCTGTTCGCAAACCGACGGCCATCCCCGGAGCCGAACGGCGGCGCATCGACGTTCAGCCGCAGGCCCTCGAAAGGCTCTCGCCAGGAGCAGCGGCCCACGTCTACGCGCAGGCAACCGCGCTCATCGGCGCGTTCGTGGTGGACAAGGCAACCGAGCGCAAGGCGATCCTCTGGGGCCACGATCTGCAGCAGGTGTACAGCGACCTCGTCACCCAAGCGCTCGCGCTGTCGCGCAGCCCCGTGCTGCGCAAGGTAGAAGGCTATCTAACCCGCACCATGGACATCCTGGGGTCGATCGACTTGCTGGCCGCGTGCGGGCATGGCTCCAGTGGCGTCGTGGGCCGGATGCTCAAGTGGCCCAGCGCACGGATTGACACGCCCGGCGAACTGGCGTTGGCGCAGGCCGAACTGGAGAAGCTGGTGGCGCTGATGGCCGCGGCGCTGCAAGAGTTGCTGGACCTCAGGGACCAGCTCCTGCGTGTGGCCGAACGCACGGACGCGGCCAGCGCGCAGCTTGAAGCCGCGGCGGTTGCTGCATTGTTCCTCGCCGAACATCTGCGCAACCAGAAGGACGCAGTGGCGCAGCGCTTTACCGAACGAGCCATAAGCCTGACCCAGACACTGGCCTTGATCCGCCAGTGTGGCGCGACCAGGACCTTGCAGATCGAGCAGCCGATCCGCATGGTGGGCGCCATTCAGGACGTGGCTCTGGTCATCCTGCCAGGATTCCTTGCCAGCATCGCCGCGGTCGCAGCCCTGCCGGCCAGCAAGGCGAGGATCACGCCCACCGAGGCGGGCGAACTGGCGTACCAGCTTCAGCATGTCGTCGAGAAGTTGAAGACCTCGACGAGCTAGCGATGAGTAGATTCATGACGCAAAACATCAGGAAACTGGCGGTGGCCATGGCGGTCGCGTTGCTTGGCGCAGGCGTTGCGTTGGCTCAGGCCGACGAGCCCATCAATGCCGATCGCCCGGGAATTGCCGACGGTAGCAAGGTGGTTGGCCAAGGCCGCTTGCAACTTGAGGCGGGAGTTCAAAAAGAGTTCCGCCGCGTCGCGGGCGTCTCCGATCACCGTGTGATGGCCCCACTGCTGTTGCGCGCCGGCGTGAGCCCACGCTGGGAGCTTCGACTGGAGACGAATTCCTATGTCTTCCAGACTTCGCGCGATTCGCTCGGTTCACTAGTCCGCGACGAGGGACGCGCACCCGTTGCGCTCGGTGCGAAGTACCAGGTCACGGACCCGACAGATCGGGCGGCACCCTCCCTGGGCGTGATTGCCCGGCTGATTCCGCCGTCGGGATCGGGCAACTTTCGCGGTCGTCGCACGAGCGGCGACCTGCGGCTCGCGGCCGACTGGGATTTCGCGCAGAACTGGTCGCTGAACCCGAACGTAGGCGTCGGCCTCGTCGAGGACGATGAGGGGCGAACGTTTTTCGCCCGGACCTTCGCCGCGACCCTGAGCTACAACCCGACAGCATCCCTGAGCCTGTTCGTGGACGGGGGGCTGCAATCCCCAGAAAAGAGGTCCGGGCGCGCCGCTGTCATCCTCGACGCCGGCCTTGGCTACCTGCTCACCCCCAATGTGCAACTGGACTTCAGCGTGGGCAAGGGCGTGCGCGGGAGCACGTCCCCGCGGGCCTTTGTGTCGGCAGGCGTCAGTACCAGATTTTGAGGGGCAGCGGCGAGCGTATTACAGAGGTGATGTACTTTGGCTAAATCCATCCCCATGGAAACGGCGACCAAGGCCCTGGTCCTTCAAGGCGGAGGAGCGCTGGGCGCCTACCAGGCGGGCGTTTATGAGGCATTGATCGAAAGCGACAACAAGCTCGACTGGGTGGCCGGCGTTTCGATCGGCGCCATCAATGCTGCCCTCATTGCGGGCAATGCACCAGCGCAACGAGTTGCACGCCTGGCAGAGTTCTGGCAGCAGGTCTCTTCGGGCCCGGCGCAGAATATGCCGACCTCCTGGGGTGATCGCGCGTGGCTGAACCAGTGGAGCGCTGCCAGCGCCGCCCTGGCCGGCATTCCGGGATTCTTTCGGCCACGGGCCGACCCGGCACTTTTGCTTGGTGGCGGTGCCCGTGTGTTGAGCTACTACGACCCCCAGCCTTTGAAGGCGACATTGGAACGGCTGGTCGATTTCGATCGCATCAACCGGCAGGAAATCCGATTGAGCGTTGGCGCGGTGAATGTGCGCTCCGGAAACTCCATCTATTTCGACAACCAGACCCACAAGATCGGCGTGGAGCACATCATGGCCAGCGGCGCACTGCCACCGGGCTTTCCTCCCGTGCAAATCGACGGCCAGCATTATTGGGATGGTGGCATCCTTTCGAACACGCCATTGCAGTATGTGCTGGACTCGTTTCCTCGCACCCGTCGCCTGGTCGTGCTCCAGGTGGATTTGTTTAGCGCCCGCGGTCCCATGCCAACCACCATCTCGGAGGTGATCGAGCGGCAAAAGGACATCGGTTATTCCAGCCGCACCCGCGTAAACACGAACGCACTGGCTTCCAGCGTCAACCTGCAGCAGGCAGTGGCGGACCTCATCAAGAAGCTGCCTGCGCGGTTGCGCTCCGATCCTGCAGTCGCCACGCTGCGGGAGCACCTGACTCACCAGCCTGTGGACATCGTTCATCTGATCTACCGGGACAAGCCGTACGAACTTGATTCGAAGGACCATGAGTTTTCCCGGGCGATGGTGAAGGAGCACTGGGAAGCGGGCGCTCGTGACATGCGCAACACCATTGCGCATCCTGAATGGCTGCAAAGGGCAACCGAAAACGGCATCACCACGTTCGATCTCGCCGAGCCGGGCCCGGGCCGTGTGCGGCACCCGGGCCCCGAAGCCGGGAAGCTGACCACCCCATGAAGGCCGCCGACATTCGGTGCACGATGCGACCGCCGATGGTGCTTTGGCAGCGCGCCGGTGCACCCTTCGGCCTCCAACACACGGTGACCTGACATGACAACCCTGTCAGAAACCATTGGCCCACTCCTGTTCGCGCGGGGCGCCGATGAAAATCAATGTCGGCTTTCCGCCATCGTCGTCACCCCGGACAACCTCGATCCGCCCCTCCTGGTTCCCGCCGATGGTCAGGAGGCCATGCCGGCGCGGCTGCATTCGCAGTTCGGCAAGACGGTCTGGCGATACGACTTCCGGCTCCCTTCGCGCGAGAACGCCGCCTACCGTTTGGGCGATGTCATTTTTCCGGTGGCTGCAGACCTTTCAGGAGATGTGCGGATCGCCTACGTCTCTTGCAATGGGCAGGAGTCCGAGGCGGATCAACCGTCGAACGAACGCAACGCGATGTGGCGCCGTCTGGCGGCCGAGCACGCGCGTACGCCGTTCGCCCTTCTTCTGCGCGGTGGCGATCAGCTCTATGCCGACGAAGTCTTTCAGTCGCATTTCGCCCTCGCTCGATGGGCGGCGAACGCGAGGAAGGAAAAGACAGACCACGTGCTCAGCGCAGATATGCGCATGGCGGCGGAGAGTCACTATTTCCACCGCTACCTGACGCTCTACGCTCAGCCGGAAATCGCCCATTTGAATGCCCGAGTGCCGTCGCTCATGATGTGGGACGACCATGACATCTTCGATGGCTGGAGTAGCCTTCCGGAAAAACTCCTCGATGGCCAGGTCGGTCGAGGCCTGTTTGATGTCGCGCGGCGCATGTTCATGCTGTTCCAGCTCGGCGCAACCGATGAAATGCCCCCGGTCGGAGGGGATGAGAGCCAACGCCAAAGTCTGACCCAGGTCGTCCGCTTCCCGCGGTTCTCCGTGATAGCGCCCGATCTTCGCTCCGAGCGCCGGCCGACGCGGGTGATGGGCCCTGCGGGCTGGACCGCATTCGAGCGCGCGCTCGCGCAAACCAATCGCGACGACCGTATTCTGGTCATGTCAAGCGTGCCGGTTCTCGGCCCGCGGTTCAGCTGGATCGAGAAATTGCTGGACGTGCTCCCCGGCGTCCAGAAATACGAGGACGACATGCTCGATCAATGGCAGAGCCGGTCGCACCGTGCGGAGTGGCAGCGAATGCTGGAGACGCTGCAACGTCGCGCCACCGAGGGCCAAAACCCGGTCACCGTCCTCTCGGGCGAAATACATCTCGCCACGCGGGGCGAGATGCGGTTCACCGACGGAACGATCCTGCATCAGCTTGTGGCGTCTGGAATTGCGCATCCACCGCCGCCAGCGTCCTACGCCCGTGTTCTCGGCTATCTCGCGGCGTTGGGCGAGAACCCTTTGCATGGCCAGCCGGTGCGCTTAAAACCTTTGCCCGGCCAAATGCAGATCTATGCAGCCGAGCGAAACTATGCCGTCATGAACCGGCGTGGCCAGGAATGGTCCGCCGAGTGGGAGTTGGAGGGGAGCGGACGTACGCCTGCGATGGCCCTTTGAGGGCGCTCAT
>NZ_QAIM01000232.1:0-6239 GCF_003061035.1 Acidovorax sp. HMWF018 | reverse complement strand
AGGCACGGCGGAGTTCCTCAGTCAATTATGCAGGCCATTGGTGAGGGTCCGTGCCAATGGAAAGCGCGCATTGTCATGGCGTTGACACGCCGAAGACATGGGCATGTCATGCGCGGCTTTCACACTCCCGGCCAGGAAAGCGGATTCCCGCTCTGTTTGGAAATTCCAGCTGTGCCCGTTCTTACCGAAGGAGACGTTGTCCATGAACGACCTGCCCACTTTGATGCAGTTGTCCACATCGCCGGAGGCTACAGGTACCGGTATTGTTCAGCCTTCTGGTGTTGTGCCGGGCGCTGGGCATGCTATCCCGGCGCGTGGTGCTATCGAGGTGACTTGGGCCAGGCATCTGGATGAGGTCCGTGAGGCACAGCGCTTACGGTTTGAGGTGTTCGCGGCAGAGATGGGCGCTCGATTGACGACCCCCATTCATGGCCACGACGTGGACCTGTTTGACGACTATTGCGAGCATCTTCTGGTGCGCGACGCTCCGAGCCAGCAAGTCATTGGGACTTACCGGGTGCTGACGCCCGCGCAGGCCAAGCGGGTGGGTGGAACTTACAGTGATACCGAATTCGACTTGACGCGCTTGCGCACGCTGCGCCCGCGCATGGTGGAGCTGGGCCGCAGCTGTGTGCATCCCGACCACCGCCACGGCGGCGTGATCATGGCGCTGTGGAGCGCGCTGGCGGACTTCATGGTGCGCAACGAACTCGACACGATGATCGGCTGTGCCAGCATTCCCATGCTTCACAATGGCGTGGTCAGTGGCGATGCGGCGGCCAGCATCTGGCAGCAAGTGCGAAAGACCCATCTGGCACCCATCGAATACCACGTGCTGCCGCGCCTGCCGTTGCCCGTGGAGCATCTGGACGGATCCATTGCCGTGGACCCACCGGCCCTGATCAAAGGCTATCTGCGACTGGGCGCCCGTGTACTGGGTGCACCGGCGTGGGATCCGGACTTCAATACCGCCGACCTGCCCATGCTGATGCGGCTGGCCGACCTGCATCCCCGCTACCGCAAGCACTTTCTGGGGGCCTGACCGGTGCGTGCCGCGTTCGACGCCCTGGGCCCTTGGTTGAACGAGTCCCAGGTGCCGCAGGATGCAGAGCCCGACGCCCTTGTGGCGTTCGCCGGTCAACGCCGGTTCCGTGCGGTATTCATTTCGGATTTGCACCTCGGCACGCCTGGGTGTCAGGCTGAAGCGCTTCTGGATTTTCTTAAGCACCATCCCAGCGATCATCTGTACCTGGTGGGAGACATCGTCGATGGGTGGCAGTTGCGCCGTCGGTGGTTCTGGCCACAGGCGCACAACGATGTGGTGCAAAAGCTGCTGCGCCGCGCGCGCAAGGGGTGCCGCGTGGTGTTTGTTCCTGGTAACCACGACGAATTTGCCCGAGCCTTTGTGGGGCATTCTTTTGGCGGTATCGAGGTGGTGTCCGATGCTGTGCACACCACTGCAGATGGGCGCAGCCTGTGGGTCACGCATGGTGACCACTTTGATGGTGTGATCCAGTGTGCCAAATGGCTCGCCTATGTGGGTGACAACCTCTATGAATTCACGCTCAAGCTGAACCGCCATCTCAACATCCTTCGGGCGCGGATGGGGCTTCCGTATTGGTCTTTGTCAGCTTACCTGAAAGGCAAGGTAAAAAAGGCGCTCAACTACGTCACCGATTTTGAAGTGGCGGTGGCCGCAGAGGCCCGTCGCCGCGGGCACGATGGAGTGGTCTGCGGACATATCCACCGCGCGGAGATGCGCGAGATTGGTGGCACCTTGTATTGCAACGATGGCGACTGGGTGGAGAGCCACACAGCACTCGTCGAGCACCTTGATGGTCGGCTGGAGCTGTTGCAATGGCCCGCTGTGCCCGCAGCCAATCTGTCCAGCCAGGCCACACGGGTGTCCGCATGAAGATTGCGCTGCTGACTGATGCATGGCTGCCACAGGTCAACGGCGTGGTGACCACTTTGGTCGAGTTGGTGCGAGAGCTGGAAGATGCCGGGCATGACGTGCAGGTGCTGCATCCTGGTCAGTTTTCTACCCGTCCTTGTCCCGGTTACGCTGGCATTGATCTAGCGGTGCGACCCTACAAGTTACTCACCCAGAAGTTGGACGCCCTGCAGCCCGATGCCATTCATCTGGCGACCGAGGGGCCTCTGGGCTGGGCGGGGCGTCGTTACTGTCTCAAGCGTGGCCTGGCGTTCACCACAGCCTTTCATACAAGGTTTCCCGAGATTCTTCAGGCAGCCTTGCGCATACCACTGGGTTGGGGTTATGCGCTTTTCAGGCATTTTCATCGCCCTTCGTCGGGGGTGATGGTTCCTACGCAGGGTGTCTTGCAAATGCTGCAGCAGCGGGGCTTTCGCCAACTGCGGTTATGGACGCACGGTGTGGACACCCAGGCGTTTCGCTTTCATGGTGAGGTTTGCCAGAGTCCACTCACTGGCGTTCTGGCGCATCCTGTGGCGCTGTATGTGGGGCGCATTTCATATGAAAAGAACATCGATGCCTTTTTGCAGATGGACATGCCGGGCACGAAGGTGGTGTGTGGTGTAGGCCCGCTCGATGCGCGGCTGAAAGCCAAGTACCCGCAGGTACGCTGGCTTGGCATTCTTGACCGGGAGGCGCTGGCACAGGTCTACGCCTCGGCCGATGTCTTTGTGTTTCCGAGCTGCTCCGAAACCTTTGGGCTGGTCATGCTGGAGGCCATGGCTTGCGGCACGCCGGTCGCTGCCTTTCCTGAAGACGGTCCACGGGAGGTCCTGGGTGCGGGGGACGGCAGGGTGCCGATGGGCGGCGTGTTGCACACGAGCCTTCTGGCGGCCACGCAGCAGGCCTTGTCTATACCGAGGTCCGAAGCACGAAGCCGGGCGCTGGAGTTCACCTGGGCACATGCGGCCAGGCTGTTTCAGCAGTACCTGGTGCCAGCCCGCTCCAGCTCGCAGGGAGTTTTCGTGTCTGTCACAAAGTCTGTCACGCAGTTGTCATCTGGGCGTTAAATACTGCAGCGATCCCGCAATTGCTGTACGCGCGTATCCATGCTGCCCCTGCCTCCTGTTGACTCCATCCCTTTGCAGCGCGAGCACCTCGATGCTGTCGGGGACTCCTCGCACGCCGTGTCACATGACAACGATTTTGCGGCTGTGGGGGCTGTCACGGGCGTTGCCCCCCACATGTTTCTGGACCGCGACCACAGCATCCTGGCATTTAACGAACGCGTGTTCGACTGGGCGGTTCGCACAGATGTCCCGCTGCTGGAGCGGCTGCGCTACCTGTGCATCGTGTCATCCAACCTCGACGAATTTTTTGAAGTACGTGCCGCAGCGCACAGCACGGCGGCCAAGAAGGGCGAGACCAAGGGGCTCTACACCGCAGCGTCGTTCGAGGCCCTGTCCGCCCAGGTACACGACCTGGTAGAGCGGCAATACGCGCTGTACAACGAAGCACTGGTTCCCGCATTTGCAAAGCATGGGATACGTATCGTGGCGCATGGTGACCGCTCCGCAGAGCAGAGGCGGTGGGTGCACGAGTATTTTGCGCGCGAGGTCCGTCCCTTATTGATTCCGGTGGGACTCGATCCGGCCCACCCGTTTCCGCAGGTGGCTAATAAGTCGTTGAACTTCATAGTGCGTCTAAAGGGGCATGATGCCTTCGGCCGCGAGAACGAAATCGCCATCGTCAAGGTGCCGCGTGCACTGCCCCGCCTGATCCGCATGCCAAAGAAGGTTGCGTCCGACGGGGCGTTGTTCGTCAGCTTGTCCAGCATCGTGCGTGCCCATTTGGAAGACCTCTTTCCTGGCCGCGAAGTGACGGAGTTTTCCCAGTTTCGTGTCACACGCCACTCCGATCTGGCACTGGACGAAGAGGATGTTCGTAACCTGCGCACCGCCTTGCGGCAGGGCCTGCAGCATCGTCATTACGGACAGGCTGTGCGCCTGGAAGTCTCTGCGGGTTGCTCTCGCTTCCTGTCCGACTTCTTGTTGCAGCAATTTGATCTGCCCAACGCGGCCTTGTACCGTGTACATGGTCCTGTGAACTTGGTGCGCCTGAATCAGCTGGTGGACTTGGTGAACGATCCCGCGTTGCTGTTCCCGCCATGGAGTTCCGCTTGGCCACGTCAGCTCCAGCCAGGGGTTTCCATCATGGGCCAGCTGCGCGAGCGCGACGTGTTGATCCACCAGCCGTTCGAGAGCTTTGATGGTTTGCTTGCGTTCCTGCGGGAGGCTGTGAACGACCCGGACGTGCTGGTCATCAAACAGACCATTTACCGCACGGGCGCCGACTCCGAACTCATGGACCTGCTCAGCGAGGCGGTACGCCGAGGCAAGGAGGTGATGGCGGTGGTGGAGCTGAAAGCACGCTTTGACGAGGAGGCCAACATCAATTGGGCAGAGGCGTTGGAGTCGATTGGGGCGCAGGTGGTCTATGGCGTCGTGGGCCTCAAGACCCACGCGAAGATGCTGCTCGTCACACGCCGTGAAGGGCGGCAGTTACGCCGTTACGGCCATCTCTCCACTGGCAACTACAACGTGCGTACGGCCAAGCTGTACACAGACCTGAGTTACCTCACGGCAGATGAAGAAACCACTGCCGATATGGACGGTGTTTTCAATCACCTTGCCAGCCAGAACCGGCCTCCCAAGCTGCGCAAGCTCATGCTGGCACCGTTCCATTTGCATCGCCGCATGATCGAAAAAATCGAGCGCGTGGGACTGGCTGCCAGCCGCGGGGAAGACGCACGGATCGTTGCCAAGATGAATGCCCTGACCGACGAGGGATTGATGCGGGCGTTGATCCTCGCTGGGCAGCGCGGCGCACGCATCGATCTGATTGTGCGCGGGGCCTGCATGCTGGCCCCGCAGGTGCCGGGAGTGACTGACAACATCCGGGTGCGCTCGGTGATTGGTCGGTTCCTGGAGCACACGCGTGTTTTCTATTTCCGCGCGGGGGGCGAAGAAGATCTCTATCTGTCGAGTGCCGATTGGATGAACCGCAACATGATGCGCCGCGTCGAGCTGGCGTGGCCAGTGACTGACCCCAAGCTGCGCCAGCAGATCATTGATGAATGTTTGGTGGCCTACCTGTGTGATGACCGCGATGCCTGGACGTTGAATGCCGCCGGCGTCTACGACCGCGCTGTGCACCCGGTGGACGGTAGTGGTGCCCAAAATGCGTTGATGGTGCGCTATGGGCCACGGCCTGCTCTGGGTCGCGAGGAGCCAGGGGTCGCATGATGGATTTGATCCTTTGGCGTCATGCCGAGGCGGAAGAGGCAGAAGACGGTAGCGATGATCTTGCACGCCCGCTCACGGCCCGGGGCGAGAAGCAAGCGGCGCGCATGGCGGCCTGGCTTGATCGTCAACTGCCGGAAGGCCTGAGGGTGGTGGCAAGTCCAGCGCGGCGGACTGAGCAAACTGCCCACGCTTTGGGCCGAAAATTCAAGATGCGCGCCGAGTTGTTGCCTGGCGGTACACCACAGGATTTGCTAGAGCTCGTGCAATGGCCGCGTGCCAAGGGCGCTGTTTTGGTGGTGGGGCACCAGCCCATGCTGGGCCAGACCGTTGCCCAGTTGTTGCAACTACAGGCCCCCGAGTGCCCTGTGCGCAAGGGCTCCGTGTGGTGGTTGCGCCAGCGCCAGCGCTGGGACCACAGCCAGACCGTGCTCATGGCCGTGCAGTCGCCGGAGTTTCTTTAGCTTGCCCGGCGATGTCAGAGGGCCCGAAGCCGTGCCCCTGGACACGCCGTGTCTCGGGCCAGGTTTACTTGCGTCCTGCTTTGCCGCTGGACTTGGTCGTTGCCTTGGCAGGGACGGTTGGCGCGGCTTCAGCTGTGTCGGCCTTTGGGCGACCGGTCTTGATGGAAGGCACCGCTTGCAAAGCGCTGCGCAACGCGCTGTCTGACAGACCTGCCAGCACCTTGAGCCCTGCGCGCAACAGCTCGCTTTTCTTGACGGGGTGGGCCAGTGCTGTGGCGCGGTCTTTCAGGGTGTCGAGCACCGCGTACTCGTCTTTGGGGATGGTGAAGCTGTCACGGACCAGCTTGGGCTTTTTGCCCTTGGGCTCGGTGGCCTTGGTGGGTTTCACTGCGGAAGCTGCCTTGGTCGCGGTGGCTGGCTTGGAGGCTGGCGCCTTTTCTGCCACGGCCTTTTTTGCGGGCTTTGCAGCCTTGGATGCCTGTGGAGCCTTGGGTGCCGTTTCCGGCTTGGTTGGCTTGGCTGCCTTGGCGGGCTGGGCAG
>NZ_QAIM01000231.1:0-8348 GCF_003061035.1 Acidovorax sp. HMWF018 | reverse complement strand
GAGGGCAAGCCGGGATAAAGCCAGTTTTGGCTCATAAGCCTTCAGGTTATTTGAAATACGTTCTTTATTCGATTCTAGGGCTCAATCTGAAGGCTGAAGTGCTCCCAACGGTTCAATCAGTTTTCCCCATTCCTGCAGCGTAGCGATTGTTTGACGAATCTCTGAGGTTGCTTCAAAAGCCAGTTCGGGCAAGCTCTCTTCCGCAGAGCCTGACAATCCGGCCCCGTTGAGCACAGCGTGCGCCATTCCGTGAAGCCGCAGCAGTACATCCCGAAGACCGTCCTGACCTCGTGCGTTCCCCACAATTCTGTCTAGCTGTTCGACTGCGCGCAGCAGTTTTGAGGTGTCGTAGGTGCTCTGTAGATGTGTCAGCGCAGCCCTGTCCAGCCGACCATAGGCCGTGAGGACGGTGGTTTCTGGATCGCTCATGCTCCTGCTCCCTTTTGGCTGGCTCGCTGCCCCTCTGCTGCCACTGCAGCTGCAGCAGCTCGTGCACGCTTGGCCGCCTCACGAAACTGTGATTCCTTGACCCAGGGCTCCGGGGGCCGCTTCAGGTCGAGGTGATAGTTGCCAAACCGCTTGATACCCGAGGTCATGTAGGGACTCAGGTACTCAACGTCGGCCGCAGAAACGGGCTCCCCATCTGCGTACATTTCCTGCAACACCCGCATCATGTCCGCCGTGTTTTGCAGGATCACCGATGAGGCAACGAGGTCGATGAAGCGCACCCGCTTTTGCTGCTCGTTCGGATCGTTCTCATTGATCACGTCGCCGCCGAAGTCCAGCCATTTCGTGAAGGCATGGTACGACTCGATCTTGTTGGTCGTTGCGCTCACCTCCTGTCGCATTTCCTTGCTGGAAATCCAGCGCAGCAGGTAGATCGTGCGCAGCACGCGGCCAAGTTCGCGTGCCGCAGCAAACAGTCGGTTGTGACGCCCTTCCTGGCTGAGCTTGCGCAACAGCATCGGTGAAGCGATTTTTCCAGCCTGAATCGATATCGATACCTGCATCAGATCTCGCCAATGGTCGCGGATGAGCTTCCAGTCCACGACGTCGCTGAACAAGCGGTCAATATGCCGGAACCGCATCCCCTTTTCGGGGCGATAGAAGCGCAGATCCTTCCAGTTCCGAATGCGCGGCATCAGTTGGATACCCGCCAGGTGCGTGAAGGCGAACACCGTTTCCGACTGGCCATGGGTGTCCGAGTACACGGTATCGGCCTGAACGCTCAGGCCTGCCTTCATCAGGCCCTCGATGACGTAGACCGCCTCCAGTACCCCAGGTGGTATGAAGTGCCGAAACACCGCGATGTAGTTGTCAGCGACATGCCGATAGGCCACTGCCCCCATGCGCCGGTACCGAAAATGCATGCCCACCAGCAGGTTCTGGTCGTAGAAGTCGTGCTGAGTGCCATCTGCCGCGACCTTTTTGCCTTCGCCCCACAGCTTGGGTAGCTCAAGCCGCAGATACAGTTCGGTCAGATCCCGGCAGGCGTTGTCCAACTGGTCCAGGCTCATGTGCCGCTGGTTGGCATAGGACAGTTGATGTGGTGTCACACCGTTGGACAGATGACGCGCTGCCTGGTTGGGTCCCAGGTTGCAGCCCATGGCGAACACGGTGAGCAAGTAGCGCTCGCGTGCGTTGCGAAGTTTGGGATCGTCGCCCGACTGCGGTCCAAAGTTCCGGGTGAATCCAGTCCAGTGCTCGATGTTGGCGAGAACATCCAGCAGGTTGCGAGGGGCTGTGCGATTTTCGATAGCGGCATGCAGTGCGATGGCAGAGGCCGGAACTTCGCGCGCGGCAACACGCCGCAGCGTCGGCTCACCGTTGGAACCGATCACCACGTCTCCGGCATGCTGGGGAAACTCATCGTCGATTTTTTTGGCCGTCTCGGTGAGCAATTGCTTGAGTCCGTCTACGAAGTCACCTGCGGTGGCGGGTATTCCAATCCGGTCACAATAGGTTGGCAACTGCGCTTCGCACTCCTTCCAGGGCAGCAGTTGCAAGCGGTAGTCGGCAAATGACTCCGAGCCTTCAATGCACACATCGCCAGAGCGAAGATCGCCACACAAGTAGCTGAATACACACACTTCGAGGTAGCGGCGGTTCGTCGGATGGCCCAGCCCATGCGAACGACGCACCAGCTTGCGCCAACGTTCGGAGGCGAACGAAAGCGCCAAGTCATCCTCGATCCACTCGACCTTGCGATGTTCATTGGCCAGCACCACCTGCAGGGCATCCAGCAGACTGCGGTCTTGAGTAGCGGCCTCAAAGCGCAACGCCTTCGCCATCCGGAACATCGCCGCACGCCAACTGCTGAAGGCCTTCCAGACCAGTGGCAGGTGGTTGCCGCCGCTCCACACACGGATGGCCTCACAGTCCATGGTCAGTTGATCCAGGTCGCCGTGCGGAGCGAGCAGATCTCGAACGCGCTGCCCGGTGCTGGCGTCATCCAGGTTTTCTGCGAGGATCTCCAGCACCTGCTCCAGCGTGGCGACGAGTTCTTCGCTCAGTTCGCGCTGTCGCGCCTGGATAACCTGCAGTTCCTCTCTTGCGGTCTTGTGGATGGCTCCGATGCGGCGAATGAACATTTCCGCCACATCGTCGCGGGCCCTCACGCGCATTTGTCGGATCAATGCCAGGATCAATGAGTAGCGTTTGGCGGGCAGCAAGTCCTTCATGTCGCCCGCATCGAGCGCCGATGCCATGCCTGCCATGTAGTTCAGCTTGGTAACCGGAACGCCATCGAGCAACGCATCGCTGTCAGGCAGGGACTCAAGCCAGGTCAGTTGGTCGAGTAGCAAATCGAGATGCTTACGCGAGGCTTTTTTTGCCGATTTCTTGATCTGGTTGTACAGAGTTCGCCTTGCCGGCAATTCCGACTCCAGCAATCGGTCAAGCCATGTTCGTTGGGCCGAACTCAGGCGCTGGTTGATTCGCTCGTTCAATGCGGCCTCCGCGGCCGAGTGGGCTTGTTCAGAGATTTCGTCGAGCGTGCGGAACACTGGCAGCTCGTAACCCAGCCGCACCAACTCTTCGATGGTAATGTTGATGATGTCAACACGAGTCTCCACGATACTGGCGACCTGTTGGGCTATCTGGATAGCCAGCGTTCGTGTTTGCCCGTCGGTGTAGGGCTTCACACCAAGCAGTTCTCGAATCGCTTTGTGGTGTCGATACAGCGTGGCGAGCGAAGCGAATTCGATCTTGTCAGTCGGAGCGACGCCCAGCGTTGCTGAAACATGCTCGACAACCTCGGCTGGAATCGCATCGAGCGCGGGGAAGTGGCGCAGGAACTCAAAGCATTTGAGCAGCACCAACAACGCCAGGCGACGTTGCTCAGTGCGTGACTGTTGCTGCGCCCATTCAATCTCCTCGGGCTTCGGAGTGAACGACGCTTGCAGGTCTTTGAGCGTCAATATTCGAGGAAATCGAGGGTACGCAGTCCGTTCAATGCTCGCCATGGCGAATGCCCCCCACAATCATGTGCATATGGCCCGGCATCAGACGCCTCTCTTCCGTCTGGCTCTCCTTTTGACGCGCCAATGTCCTAAAAACTCCCCGAAGTGCTTTCGCAACTTCAGGTACAGCGTCTTTCTTCGACATTTCGGTATGAATACAAGGTGGTACCTACAGTCCCATTTCGTGTGATTTGGGCTTTCCATCTTGTCCATCCAGTTCTTCCTTTCGTTTGCTTGGCGGCCGGGTTATGGATAGGTGCGTTCGTGGTGTGGTATTCCGCTGCCTAACTGTCGCATCCCGCCCGACCAAGCAATCTTGAGTTGTCGCCATGCTTCGGCTGTATGCGGCTTTCAAATTTAGTGGGGACTACTTTTTGAAAAGACGTTGATCACGATGACTCCAGAAACGATTAGGGCCATGCCAGCGATTGCTGCAGCATCAAGCCGCTGTTTGAAAACGATCCAGGCAACAATGGCGGTAAGCACGATGCCAGCGCCGGACCACAGTGCATACACGATGCCAACCGGCATGACCTTGAGCGTCAATGAGAGACAGTAGAAGGATCCGGCATAACCTAGCGCCGTAGCCAGACTTGGCCAGAGATTGGTGAACCCTTCAGATGCCTTCAGGAAGGACGTTGCAATGACTTCGAGAACGATGGCTGCGGTGAGATAAAGGTAAATGTTCATGGTGCAATTTGTCTGGTGATAACGTGCAATGCCCGTGGTACCAGGCATGTTCTTTCGCATCGAGTTTTGAAAGGCAGCAAGTGACGTTCAGATGGGTGCCGGCGTGGCTTGAGACTCGTACTTTCGGTCCAGCCACCGCGATAAACGGCTATCGAACAGCAGCTCATATAAAGCGGGAACCATCCCGAGCGTGACCAGGGTGCCCAGCGCCAGGCCACCGATGATGGTGATTGCCATGCCCGACCAGAGGGGGCCGCCAAACAGCAGCAGTGGCACCAGGCCGGCCACGCAGGTCAGCTTGGTCATCACGATCGGCCGCAATCGTTGAACGGCCGAAGTGATGACGGCGTCTCTCGAACTGCGCCCTGCGTGGAGTTCGGCTTCGATGCGTTCCAGCAGCAAGACGGCGTTGTTGACGATGATGCCGGCAAGCGAAAGCAGGCCAAAGTTCGCCATGAAGCCCAAGGGCTCGCCAGCCAGCTTCAGCGCCGGTGCCACCCCGATCAGCGTGAACGGAATGATGGACAGTATCAGCATCAGTTTTCGGAAAGATCCAAACTGCCAGATGAACAGTATCAGCATGGCGATGCCCGCATGGGGAAGGTACTCACTGAGCGCCGCATTGGCTTCTGCGGCCTCTTCGATTTCCGCTCCGAGTTCAATGCTGTAACCTGGCGGCATTTTCAGTCCGGCGATGACCGGGGCCAATCGATCAACAACCTGCTGGGCGGTTTCTGTCTCGCTGCGTCCCTCCACCGTCAGCGTGCGAGAAAGATCTCGCCGCCGGATGACCGAAGGCTCCGAGCCTATGGACACTCGGGCGATGGCCGACAACGGCACCGGCGTGGCCCCTGCTGGATACACCAGCGTATTGGCCACGTCTTGCGTTTGCTGCCGCTGGGCCGCAGTGCCACGGACCACCACAGGCACGAGCGTGTCGCCATCGCGCAGCATGGAGACATCAACGCCAGAGAACCGGGCTGCCAGCGAATTGGCGATGTCTTCACTGGTCACCCCGAGTCGGCGTGCTTTGGCCTGGTCGATCTGCACGTCGACGCGCGGAACGCGGTTGTTCCAGTCGTCGCGCACACCGACGACGCCTGCCACCTTGCGCAGTTCTCCCTTGATATGTTCACCCAATCCCTTGAGCACCGTTTCGTCAGGGCCGAAGATGCGGTACGCCACCGTGCCCGAATCACTGGACCCCAGGGAGAACCGCTTCACCTCGCCTCGGACCTCAGGATAGGTCTGCGATAGATAGTCGCGCGTGCGCGCAATCATGGTGTCGAGCTCGTTCCTGGAGGTTACGCCCACCGTGAAGTAACCAATGTGCGAGGCAGGAAGCGGTGGATTCAGCCCCAGGATGATGCGTGGTCCGCCATCGGCGACATAGCCGATGCTGGTGGTGACCTCTGGATTGACCTGCTTGTCAGACAGCCAGCGGCTGATCTCTTGGACCTTGGCCAGCGTGGTGCGTGAATCGCTACCAGGTTGCAGCTCGATAGAGACCTGGTATTGAGGGCGGTCTGATTTCGGAAGGAATCCCGCAGGCACCGTCGATAGCAACAACATGGCAAGCGTAAGGAGAACGGCCATGGCGCCGAAGAATGCGAGCTTGTGATCAAGGACCGAGTTGATGGCGCGGCGGTAGATGCGGTAGAAGCGGGTCTCGGAATTGGCTTCGTGTGTTGCGTGAGGTGAGACTTTCAAAAAGTAGTAGCACAGCAGCGGGGTCACCGTCAGGCACAAGAGCCAGGAACCCAGCAAAGCGAGAGCCAGCACCACTACCAGGGGGCGGAGGTACTCGTTGATCGAGGTGTCGCCGAAGAAGAAGGGGGAAAACGCAAAGATGATCACCAGCGAGGACGTGAGCAACGGGATCGCCAGCGACTTGCCGGCCTGGATGCAGGCCTCGCGCCGCGCCTCACCTGCCACCATTCGGCGTTCGATGTCTTCGGCAATCACGATACCGTTGTCCACCAGCAGGCCCAGTGCGATGATGATCGCAGCCATCGAAACGCTGTGCAGCTCGATGTGCAGGAACTGCATGGCGATCAAGGTGCCCAGGATGGTCAGCGGCACGATGCTGCCAACGATGACGCCGGCGCGCCAGCCAAGGAAAAGCACGACCACCGCCATCACGATCACGATGGTCTCTCCCATCACCTGGTTCATCTTGCCCATTTCGCGTTCCACGACGTCGGCCTGGAAGGTGACGTAGTCGAGCGTGAAGCCTGCGGGTAGTTGCTGCTGGAGCTCGCTGACTCGCGCCTTCAGACTGCGTCCGAATGCTTGGATATTCTGGCCTGAGCGCATCGACACACCAAGCACCACCGCCGGCGCACCCTGATAGACGGCGGCGGAATCTGGCGGGTCGGCAGGCAGCACCTTGATTTGCGCAATATCGCCCAGACGAATCGTGTTCTCAGAGCGGCCATGGCGATCAGGCACGCTGAGGACGAATTCCCTCAGCGCTTGGAGCGACCGAATTTCGCCCGATGCCACCAGCGCGCTATTGATCCCACTCATCACCATCTGACCACCGGACAACACGACGTTTTGTTGCTGCAATTGCTGCAGCAAGGTCGGTGCAGCCAGGCCAAGGCCGGCCAGGCGAGCCTGATCGAACTCGATGTAGACACGCTCATCCTGCAGTCCGTGAAAGCTGATGTTCTGCACACCGGGCAGTTCGTAAAGCCGATCACGCAATCGTTTGAGCGGCTCCCGCATCTCGCTCATGGTGAAGCCTGGCGCGGTCACCGCAATCGAGGCGACGGCCACGCGGCCGAAATCATCGTTGATGACCGGTGGGAAGGTGCCGCTGGGGAACTGAGGTGATACCTCAGCGACCTTGGCCCTCACTTTTTGCCAGATCGGCGCCAGGTCGGGGTAGCTCTCTTGTATCGTGACTTGCACAATGACCGTACCGGTACGCACCGTGCTGACCACATGTTTGAGCTCTGGAAGCTCACGCAAACGCTGCTCAAGTGGTCGCGCAACCAGTTGCTCCATCCGCTCGACTGGCAGCCCGGGGTTGGAGACAAAAATCATCGCGTCGCGAATGGTGGTCGACGGCTCCTCCTGGGACGGAAAGCGCAGGAATGCAAAGACGCCTGCGACCAGTACCAGCACCGCGACGAACAACGTGAGCCGACTTGAGCCCAAGGCCGATTCGGTGATCTTCATGGCTTTGCTCCGTGAAGCAGGGTCGTGGCCGTGTGCTCGACAGCGGCCTGGCCATCGCTCAGGAAGGAGACTCCTGCAACTACCACCCGTTCACCAGCGCTCAACCCGGATTTAAGGGGGATGCGTCCATCGGGCAGCAAGCCATCGCCGAGTTGCACAGCGCGTCCCACCAGTCTGGAGTTTTCCAGCACGAAGACGCTGCCTTGGCCGGGATCGACGCCTGGCAACAATGCTGCAGCAGGTACCGACAATCCTCTGCTTGCAATTGCGGGTAGCTCGACTGAAACCATGGCGCCGCTGCGCAGAGCAGGCTCTGCGCCAATGAAGCGAAAGACGGCCTGCACCAGCGAACCGCTCTCATTGCGGCTGGAAATTCGGTCCAGCTTCAGCTGCATTGCGTCGGCTGGTTGATCGGTTTGGGAGGCAGTCGCCTGCGCAAACTGCCCGGGCGCAATGCGCGCTGCCACTCGCTCCGGGAGCATGGCGACAACCTCTAGGGAACGACCTGCTTCGAGTTGGAAAACAGGCAGACCCGCACTGATGTCGGCGTAGGGCTGGGCATTGCGTGCCACGATCACGCCGTCGAACGGCGCGGTAATACGCGACAAGGCCAGCTCCCGTTGCGCCAGCGCCAACGCGGCTTCAGCCGCCTGAAGCTGGCTTTGGGCGATGCGATACTGGGTTTGGACGGACTCCAGCGTGGGAGCGGAAATGATCTGGTCTTTGGCAAGCGACTCGTTCTGCCGCAGTTGGGTTGTACGCTCAGCCAGCGCCGCGACAGCTGAAGTGCGATCAGCCTGGGCCTTCTCAATGCGCCGCAGGGCGGGCGATTCGTCGAGGCGGGCCAGCACCTGCCCCGAACGTACGCGGTCTCCCACATCGACAAGGATGGCGCTGATGCGCCCAGCCGACTCGAAGCCGAGTTCGGCACGTTGGCGCGCGCGCAGTGTACCGATGAACGATTCTCCCGTTCGCGCTTCACCGCTGGCGATGACCTCCACCTTGACGGGG
>NZ_QAIM01000230.1:0-7323 GCF_003061035.1 Acidovorax sp. HMWF018 | reverse complement strand
GCCCATGCCGATGAAGCCGATGGCTCGCAATTTGCCCTGAAGTTCGACACGAACCGCACCCGCGCTGAAGTGCAAGCCGAAGCTGTAGTGGAAGCCAAGACCCACAACATGGAACCCGCAGGCTCGCGTGTGGTGACCTACCAATCCACCGCTGACCGCGCTGCCGTGCGTGCACAGGCTGCCGAAGCCGTGCGCACCGGCCAGATCCCTTCGGGCGAATTCAGCGCCATGTAATTTGGCAGACCAACTGCTCGGGTTGGATTGAAGCAGTTGCGGGACTTCCCATGGCGGTGGCACTTCGCGCGGTGCGGGTGCTGCCGCTATGGGGAGTGTTAACTGAACCGCAGGGGCGGGCAGGCAAAAAGGGCTCCCTCTGGGAGCCCTTTTTGTTGCGTGCGAACACAAGCAAAACGTCGTACGCCTGTTGCATCTCCAAGCCGAAAGCCTCTGCGTCATCGCGAAAAACGAGCGCTCGCTACGCGGTCCCGGCCTTCAATGCCGCGCGTCGTTCCGCAAACTGCGCAGCCCACTCGGATACCGGCATAAAGCTGGGGTCCGAACGCACCACACGCTCCGTCTGGGCCCAGATGGCTTCGTCATCCTGATCCAGGTC
Source organism: Acidovorax sp. HMWF018 (assembly GCF_003061035.1). NCBI lineage: Bacteria > Pseudomonadati > Pseudomonadota > Betaproteobacteria > Burkholderiales > Comamonadaceae > Acidovorax > Acidovorax sp. HMWF018. The sequence goes on along the minus strand of NZ_QAIM01000230.1, from coordinate 6,710 downwards.
CAAAGGATCACCGTGGGGCTGGCTCACGTACCAAGGAGTGTCCAGATAAACCTCCACCGTGTTGTCTTCCGGGTCCATGCAGTAGATGGATATCGCATTCCCGTGGTTAAGCCCGCGCATCTTCGACGCGCCCAGTGCCAAGGCGCGGCGACGCGCCTCGCGCAGATGATCAATGGTCTGGACTTTGAACGACAGCTGCATCACGGTGCTCGGGGCATCTTCACCCCGCCCTCCAGCCAGCACCAACTGGTGGTGCTGATCACCACGCCCGCTCAGAAACACGATCTCGAAGCGAAAGGTCACGCCCTCGCCACGATCCGTCTCCTGCATGTCGAACACTCCGGTATAGAAAGCCTTCATCACCTCCAGGTCACGGCAAAAAATGCCACAGTGAGCGAGATTGGCGGTATAGGTTGGATTCACGTTGCGAGACTCCATGGGTTCAGGGAATGAGGACCAGCTTGCCCAGCGTGCCGCCGGTGTCCAACAGCTCGTGGGCCTGACGAACCTCTTCCAGTGGCATGCGCATGGCACGCGGTGCACGCACCTGGCCACTCGCCATGAGCGCAATGGCTTGCTCCATCAAGCCGCGGCGCTGGGCCACATCGGCATCCACCGCATGAATGGAGAAGGTGCGTATCGCCAGACTCTTGGCGAGCAGTTTGCGAAGCTCATCGAACACATCACTCGATGGTGGGCCTGCAAGGATGTTGTACGACACCGCCATGCCTGAGGGGGCCAGCGACCGCAGACAGGCGATAAACAGTGCCGCCCCCACATGATCAAAAGCGAGGTCGACGCCACGCCCCCCAGTGAGCTCCATGACGCGTTGCGGCAGGGCCTGCACGTCGCCATCAACAAGATCGCTAACTCCGTTTTCCAAGGCGAACTGGCGTTTTTCCGGGGTTGATGCAGTACCGATGACGCGCAGGCCTCGCGAGCGCGCCACCTGGGCCAGCGCGGTGGCAACCCCACCTGCTGCACCGGGAATCAGGATCGCTTTAGCGGGCAGATTGCCGTTGCTGGCCAGCAGCGCCAGTGCGAGCTGGAAGTTACCGAGACTCACCGCGTCCTCGAACGCAATGCTCTCAGGCAGCACAAATGGCACAACTTCGGGCACGCAGATCGCCTGCACGTAGCAGCCCCCGCGCTGTGGCAACTCTCGTGCACTGACCAGTACGCGGTCACCCACAGACAGGCGGGTGACGCCATCACCGATGGCATCGATGACACCGGACAGCTCATTGCCGGGCACCGCGGGCAGTGGGGGCATCCATTTGTAAGTACCGTTGCGAATCAGAACGTCCGGCCCACCTGCGCCTATGGCATGAGCCCGGACGCGTACCTGGCCCGGTCCGGGATGAGGTACAGGGATGTCCACCAAAGACAGAACCTCCGGACCACCCGTGACCTGGAGCTGCACGGCCTTCATCGTGCCAGTGGAAGAAGTCGCCATGTCTAACCTCAGCGCTGGCCGTCGTGTACAGACACCTGCTCGCGCGTCAGGCCGCCCAGGCGCGAGTGGACGCGTCCGCCATCGGCCATCACCAGTGCGAAAAGGATTTCGTCGGGGCGGGGCGCGTCCTGGATCCCCACCTCGGCACTGTTGAAATGGCTGCGGACATAGGCCGCATGGATGTAATGCAGTGGCACCATCAAGCGGTAGCCCGTAGCGGCCACGGCCTTCGCCGACGGCACGATGGCTTTGGGTTCACCCAGCACTTGTCGCATTGCCCAGCCCCCCGCTTCATGCCAGACGGCGCCATGCTCTAACTCGCCATTCACGCCGACGATGGCTGCCTTGCTATAGGCCTGTACTTTTTCCTTGCCCAGCGTAGCCACCAGCTCTTCAGCGAGCATCGTACCGAGGGTGCGCAGCTCGGCCATGAAGGGCAGCAGATCTGGCTCATAGCGGCCAGCGTAAGGATTGCGAATCACAGCGCAAGCAGAGGCGATGCGCAGCGGCGTGTCTACCGGTGGTCCGCCCTCGTGGTACACCGTTTCAATGGTCAGGCTGCGTTTGCGGATAGCGATCAAGTTCATTCAAAAGTCCTTCGACAAGGTGATTGGAGTCATTGTTTGGGAATCTTGGCATCAGCCACTACCTGCTGCCATTTTTCGATCTCGTGGCTCACCATGACCCTCATTTCCTCGGGCGTGCTGCCGCGTGCTTCCCCGCCCATGTCCTCCAGACGCTGCCGTACTGCTGGCGCCTGTAGCGCACGAAGCACCTCTGCATTGAGGCGATCAACGATCGGTCGAGGCGTTCCTGAGGGTGCCAGAAGGCCGGCCCACGAGCGCACGTCATAGCCCGTCACACCTTGCTCCACGACGGTGGGAACGTTTGGCAGGCCTGCCCACCGTTGGGGGCCGGTGGTTGCGATGGCGCGCAGCTTCCCCGCCTGGATGTTGGTCAATACCGCGGTCGGCGGAGCGATGATGAATGGCACATCGCCTGCCAGCAGCGCCGTGATCGATGCAGCATCGCCCCGATAGGGAACGTGCAAAAGATTGACTCGAGCCATCTTGGCCAGCAGCTCGCCCGCCAGATGGTGGGTTGAGCCCACGCCCGCAGTCCCGTAGCCGACCGATCCCGGTGTGGCCTGCGCGTTTGCGATGACTTCACGCAGGCTCTGGACTTTCGAATTGGCGTTGACAACCACCAGGAACGGAAAGAAGGTGATCGTGGAAACCATCTCGAAGTCCGCAACAGACTTGTAGGGGAGCGTGTTGTAGAGAGCGCCCGCCACCGCATGCCCCCCGGTGGCGAGCAGCAACGTGTATCCGTCGGGCTTTGCCCGCGCTACCGTGGTGGCGGCGATGGTGCCGCCAGCTCCAGACTGTGCCTCCACCACCACGGCCTGGCCCAAGGCTTTGGCCATCTCTGCGCCCACAGCGCGGGCGATGGCGTCCGCATTTCCACCAGGAGCGAACCCCTGATAGAGCTTGATCGCTCGCTCGGGATAGGCTTGGGCCAGGGCCGGCAGCGCCGGCCATCCAAGAGCGGCCGCGCTGCAGGCGGCCAGGACGTGTCTTCTTTGCATGGTGTTTGTCTCCGTGGGCGGCGGCCGCATGGGGCATTGCTCTACCCTTGCAGGGTCTGGATGGAAGATCGAACGGGTAAATGGCGCCAGACGATGGTCAGCCCTGCGCAACCACTGGATTGCGCAGCACGCCGATGGCTTCAATCTCCACTTCCACGACGTCGCCAGGTTTCATGAACTGCGGCGGCTTCTTGCTCCAGCCCACGCCGGCAGGAGTGCCAGTGATGATCACGTCACCGGGGACCAACGTAAAAATGGTGGAGGCATACGCAATCAGGCGGGGGATCGAAAAAATCATGTGCCCTGTATGGCTGGACTGCACCACAACGCCGTTCAGACGCGTCTCCAGCTTGAGTTCGCGACCAGGCGCGATCTCGTCTGCAGTCACCATCCAGGGACCGAAAGCACCAGTGGATTCGAAGTTTTTGCCGGAGGCGATCTGCTTGGCATGGAACTGCCACTCTCGCACGCTGGCATCGTTGTAGCAGCTATAGCCTGCAATGTGCGCCCAGGCGTCCGCCGCGCTGATGTCACGACCTTCCTTGCCAATCACTACGGCCAGCTCGCCTTCCCAATCCAGCGACTCCGAAACATGGGGACGGACGATCGGACCTTGATGTGGCGTCTGTGAACGCCACACGCGCAAGAAGATCGGCGGCTGCTCGGACAGCTCGCGCTGCATGCCAGCAGCGAGCACCTCCTGGTGGTGATCCATGTAGTTGCGCACCGCGCAGACAATTTTTTCGGGGCGAGGAATCACCGGCAGGAACGTCACTTCGGCCAACTTTGCGTCGGCCTTGAGATCTGCCACCAACGCATCCCGGCGCGCGAAGTCCGGGCTTGCGATGAAGCCAGCCAGCGTGGCATGGCCGGTTCGGATCGCCAGTTCGGCAACACCTTCACCGAGGACGGCACCCCAGGTTTCACGGCCGGCGATTGAGTAGGACATCAGTTTCATGGGTTTCCTAGAAAAGGGATGAAAGAGGAATCTGAGAAGGCACGACGATCAGAACTTGAACTTCTGGATCTTCGAATCTAGTGCACGAATGTATTTTTATGCACAAAATACAAATTATGCGTAGTGGTTTACACCGAGCGATTTGAGGGAACTTGCTTGGCCCCTTGCGCAAGAAGAGGCACTTGCAGACAACGGAAATGGGGAACTCAGAAGCGAAAAAGCCCACATGCGCGATGCATGCGGGCTTTGCACCACGCGAGTCGGGTGCAACCAGGAATGAGGAGGGGCAGGGCTGCCCAGGAACCGGCGAAATGCCTGTACCTAGACCATGCCCGGGCTCGCAATGGCAGTGGAGGGTCAGCCTCCCTGGCCGTGCTCCAGCTTGCTCAGCACCGAGAGCACATTGCGCTCGGTACTCAAGATGTGCTCTTGCAAGAGTGCACAGGCGGTGTCTGCATCGCGCCGCAGCGTAGCGTCCATGAGCTTACGGTGCTCACTGGATTTGTGCTTAAAGGTCTTGCGAAAGCGCGCTGAAAACCGCCGGTAACGCTCCGCCTGGTCGAAGAGGCTTGCACTCCACGTCCGCAGGCGCTCTGATGGACTGGCTGAAATCAGTGCCATGTGAAAGGCAGTGTGCACGTCCGTCCACCCTTGGTCCAAAACGACCGGACCATCGCTAAGTCGGCCTTCTACCTTCTCCAAGCGGTGAAATGCCCCCACTACTTGCGCCTCCCACACGTCATCACCGTGGGCAATCGATTCGCGCAGCGCCTGAACGTCAAGCATCACACGCATGCGCGTGATGTCGCCCAAGTCCTCTGCAGAAATCGCCGTTACACGAAACCCTCGCCGTTCATCTGCCCGGATCAACCCCTCCTGGGCCAGACGACTCAGCGCCTCCCGCAACGGACTGCTGGAAAAGCCGTAGGCAGCTTGCAGTTCATCGAGCTTGAGCTTGGCGCCTGGACTGTAGGTGCCATTCAACACATCCCTGCGCAATTGCGCGAAGGCCTGATCCACCAGGGGCGGGGTGCGAGGGGATGTGTCTGTTTTGTACATGTTTTGAATTTTATGCATAAACTTCAGGCATTGAAAGAACGAAAAAATCTCAATGAACACCAACCCGATGACACGTCCTATCCGCCTCCTCGCCATCTCCGGAAGCCTCCGCCGCGCGTCGCACAGCACTGCCGTGCTGCGAAGCCTTCAGCCGCTGCTACCTTCTGGAACCACACTGGAGTTGTTCCCTCTCGACGAGATCCCCATGTACAACGCAGATCTGGATGGGGACCAACCACCGCCTCCAGTCGTCCAGCTCAAGAACGCCATTGAACATGCGGATGGCCTGGTACTGTGTTCGCCTGAGTACAACTACGGCATACCCGGGGTACTCAAGAACGCGATTGACTGGGCTTCGCGGCCGGGATTTGCATCTCCTCTCAAGGGCAAGCCCGCGCTCATCATGACGGCGTCGCCAGGCACGGCAGGGGGAGTGCGGGCACAGGCCCAAATTCGTGATGCATTGGCAGCCACACTGGCTCGCCCCTTGGTGCGGCAGCACATCGCCATTGCTGGAGTCGCCGCGCGCATACAAGATGGTCACTTAGTGGACAAGCCTACTCTGGATATCATCCAAACAGGATTGCACGAGCTGGTCGAGGAGATCCGGTGGATCGCCGCGCGCAGCCAACAAGTCTGAGACAGAAGTCGCTAATAAGACCGGGCTTTAGCGGCCAGTGCCGATAGGGCTGGACTCGGCATCCAATCTTTGAATATGTGCCGGGTCACCCGAATGGAGTTCGCTCATGAAGATCACCGTCTCAACTGTGGTTGCCGCACCGTTGAAAGAAGTCTGGCGGGCATACACAACACCCGAAGACATCAAACAATGGAATACAGCGTCCCCAGACTGGCACACGACCACCTCGTCGGTGGATCTGCGGCCAGGTGGCAAGTTCTCCTCTCGCATGGAGGCGAAGGACGGCTCATTCGGGTTTGACTTTGCAGGTGAATACACCAAGGTTGTGCCGTGCCAGCTCATCGAATACGCCTTCGGAGATCGAGCAGGACTCGTTGAGTTCAACGAGGGCACGGACGGAGTCAAAGTTACGGTCACACTCGACGGGGAGCAAACGCACCCCGAAGAGCAGCAGCGAGCCGGCTGGCAGGCTATCCTGGACAACTTTTCTCGCCACGTGGTCGCAAAGCTGGCGCCCCAATAGCGGCCAGCTCGCAGAGCCTCTTGCCCGTACATGCGACCTGCCCGAGGCCCGCATGCGCGCCGCACTGCAGTCAGTGGCCGTGTTCGACCACCCCGACCGCAGCCAGCGCGGTCGCACCATCACGCATGCACACTACTTTGACCTGGGCGATGCGCCGTTTCCGGTGGTGCAAGCCGATGACGATGCAGCGCTGGTGCAGTGGACCCGCATCGACCAGCTGGCAAGCCTGGAAGAGGAATTCTTCGAAGACCACTTCCACATGCTGGACCACTTCCTGGGGTTGACGGAGCTGCACTGACAACGTGCAGCCAGACTTCAAGCAAGAACAGCCTCTAGCGCTTATCCAATAAGCGCATAAAGCTATTATTTGAATAGCATCAAGTCCCCGCACGCTCCAGCATGGCGTGCAGCAGCACGTTGCACCCGGCCTCGATGTGCTCGGGTTTCGCGTCCTCGATCTCGTTGTGGCTGATGCCGTCCTTGCAG
>NZ_QAIM01000021.1:0-10548 GCF_003061035.1 Acidovorax sp. HMWF018 | reverse complement strand
ACCTGCTGCGCCATGGCAATGCCGCGCAAGGCCAGGGCGGGTGGGTCGTCGCGCAGGGCCACGCGCTTGAGGGCGCCCAGCGGGTCCCCGGCGGCCAGTGCGCGGGCGGATGCGGAGATCAGCGAATCCATGGCCGCAGACTACACCGCCAGAGGCCCCCACTCCCGTGGGCGATACTCGCCGCCTCGAACAGCCACCTCGAATCGCCATCGTGCGGCCACCCCTGCAGGCGGTTCTTGGCAAAAGGAAGCAGCAGTGAAACCAGTGACCGGCAGCGCAGACGCGGCCATTTTTGACGAGGCGTACTACCAGCGCTTTTACTTCGACAAGAAGACCAGCGTGGTGGACCCGGCGCACACCGAGCGCCTGGGCGCGTTTGTGTGCAGCTACCTGCAGTACCTGCGCGTGCCCGTGCGGCGGGTGCTGGATGTGGGCTGCGGCATTGGCCTGTGGCGCGATGTGATCGCACGGCATTTTCCGCAGGCACAGTTCCACGGCGTGGAGTTCAGCGAATACCTGTGCCAGCGGTTTGGTTGGGAGCGCGGCTCGGTGGTGGACTACAAGGCCCGCACGCCGTACGACCTGGTGATCTGTCAGGGCGTGCTGCCCTACCTGAGCGAGGCCGACGTGCAAAAGGCCATGCGCAACCTGGCGCGCCTGAGCCGGGGCGCCCTGTATGTGGAGGCCGTCGCGCGCGAGGACTGGGAGCAGGATGTGGTGGACGAGCAAGTGACCGACCCGCGCATGTTCCGCCACCCCGCACAGCTGTACCGCCGCACGCTGGGCGAGGGCTTTACCGAGCTGGGTGGTGGCGTGTGGCTGAGCCCGCTGGCAGAGCTGCCGCTGTTTGCGCTGGAACGTGCGGGCGGCCGGTGACACAGCCCGCAGCCCCCTCGGCGACTGACGTGGCCACCACCGATACGCCGTCCGTCACACCACCTGTCCCACCACATGCGGTGGCACGCCTGCGCGCCGAGCGCCTGGCCCGCAGTGCCAAGCCCTTTCTGGCCCGGGGCGGCCCCAAGGGCGAACGCTGTGCGGGCTGCCGCCTGGTGCCCAGCCACTGCATCTGCGCGCTGCGGCCCGTGCTGCCCACGCGCGCGGGCATGTGCCTGCTGATGGCGGACATCGAGCCCCTCAAGCCCAGCAACACCGGCTGGCTGATCGCCGATGTGGTGGCCGACACCTATGCGTTTGGCTGGGCGCGCATCGAAGTGCACCCCGACCTGCTGGCGCTGCTGGCCGACCCGCAGTGGCAGCCGTATGTGGTGTTCCCCGGCGAGTTCGTGGCGCCCGAGCGCGTGGTCACGCAGGTGGCCCAGGCCGAGGGCAAACGCCCGCTGTTCGTGCTGCTCGACGCCACCTGGCCCGAGGCGCGCAAGATGTTCCGCAAGAGCCCCTACCTCAACCACCTGCCCGTGCTGAGCCTGCAGCCCGAGCAGCTCTCGCGCTACCACCTGCGCCGATCCACCCGCATGGACCACTTCTGCACCTCCGAGGTCGGCGCGCTGTGCCTGGAACTGGCGGGCGAGCTGCAGGCCGCACAGGCGCTGGAGGCATACCTGGACGTGTTCACCCACCACTACCTGCAGGCCAAGCACCAGTTGCCGGTGGCTGCGGACGATGCCACGCACCTGCGGCTGCGCGGTGTGTGCAGCACGGGCTGAGCAAAACGCACTTTGGCACACGGTCCGCCGGGGGATTGCGCGACACGGGCAAAATGCACCGATGAAAGCTCCCCCCCGCCTGCAGTCCCTCATCGAGGAAGGCCTGATCGACACCGTGGTCCGGCAGCTCATGAGCGGCAAGGAGGCCATGGTCTACGTGGTGCGCTGCGGTGACGAAACCCGCTGCGCCAAGATCTACAAAGAAGCGAACAACCGCAGCTTTCGCCAAGCCGTGGATTACACCGAGAACCGCAAGGTCAAGAACTCGCGCTCGGCCCGTGCCATGGCCAAGGGCAGCAAGTTTGGCCGGCAAGAGCAAGAGGCCGCCTGGCAAAGCGCCGAGGTCGATGCGCTCTACCGCCTGGCCGCGGCGGGCGTGCGTGTGCCGCAGCCCTACAACTTTCATGACGGCGTGTTGCTGATGGAGCTGGTGACCGACGCCCACGGCGATGCCGCCCCGCGCCTGAACGATGTGAGCTTCACGCCCGAAGACGCGCGCACCCACCACGCCACGCTGGTGGCCGAGGTGGTGCGCATGCTGTGTGCGGGTGTGGTGCATGGGGACTTGTCGGAGTTCAACATCCTGCTGGCCCACCTGCCTGGCACAGAAGGTGAAGAGGCGGGCCACGACGGCCCCGTCATCATCGACCTGCCCCAGGCCGTGGACGCTGCGGGCAACAACCACGCCCAGCGCATGCTGCTGCGCGACGTGGCCAACCTGCGCGACTTCTTCGGCCAGTTTGCCCCCGAGCTGCGCACCACCCAATACGGCCCCGAAATCTGGAGCCTGTACCAGAGCGGGCTGCTGAGCAATGAGACGCCGCTCACCGGCATCTATGCGCCGACGCATGCCGATGTGGACATGCAGGCCGTGCTGCGCGAGATTGACGACGCGCGCGACGAAGATGCAGCGCGCAGGCTGCGCATGGCGGCGGGCTGACGCCGTCTCCACCACGCAGGGCTGTGGCACCATCGCGGCCTTTTTCAGTGTCGCTTGCCCGCCATGCCGTTCATCCACATCCGCAACTTCTGCCCCGGCGACGAACCTGCATTGCGCGCCGTTTTCCATGCCTCGGTGCATGGGTTGGCTTGCAAGAACTACACCGCCGAACAACTCGCCGCCTGGGCTCCGCTGCACCATGACGCCCCACAGTGGGCAGAGCGCATGCGTGCCAACCAGCCCTTCATCGCGCAAGCGCAGAGCAGGGGCGCCATCGCCGGGTTTGCCGACCTGCAGGCCAACGGCTATATCGACATGTTCTTCGCGGCCCCGGAGTTCGCACGACAGGGCGTGGCCCGGGCGCTGATGGCGCACATTCACGCGCAAGCGGCGCAGCGCGGCATCACCCAGTTGCACGCGCACGTCAGCCTGACCGCCGAGCCCTTTTTTGCCGCCCAGGGCTTCGTGGTGGAAGCGCGCCAGCAGGTGGAGCGTGCGGGCGTGGTGCTGCACAACGCGCGCATGGCCAAGGCCTTGGCAGCCCGCCTGAGGGATCAGTCCTGATTTGATAGCTACTTGCGCTTATCAATCAAGCGCCAGAGGCCAATTTGGCTCGAAATGAAACCACAGCGCTGTGCCCCTGCACCTGCAGGTGCCTTACAGTAGCCGCCCCGCACACACAAACCCACCCACATACCAGCCCACGACGGCTGCCACCCCATGACCAAAGACCTGGCCCGACAGAACGAACTCAAACCCATGGCCCTGTGCGAGCCCTGCCAGGGCATCCAGCGCAACTGGCGCAAGGCGCCGGGCCATGCCGAGCTGGTGCAGCGCGGCAACCGCAAGGAAGACCGTGAGGACGGCACCGTCACCATCACCCGCTATGTGTGCGACCGCTGCGGCACCGCGTGGGAGTACGAGAATGACAAGAACAACCAGCGGGCGGGCTGGTCGGTCGTGGGGCGCTGAGCGCGGCGCTGGTCGCACCGGTGGCGGCCGAGCCCCGCCACCGCCATCCCGCAGCCCACGTGTAAATGCACCTATTTTGATAGCACCCAAGGCATATAGCACCAGCGCTATCGCCCCAAAATCCACAAACTTCTGGTAGCAACGCCTGCAGCAAGCCTTGGGCACCTTTTTGCTACCGCGGTGTCACAACGGTTTTGACGGAAAGCCCCCATGCTGCATCGCCGACGATTCCTGACCCACGCCACCCGGGGCATTGCCCTGGGCGGCGCGGTGCTGCTGGTGGCGCGGGGCGCGCTGGCACAGCCCAGCTACACCGTGCCTCTGGCCCAACTGCAGGCCATGGTGGACCCCAAGTTTCCGCGCAACGTGCCGGTACAAGGCCTGTTCAACCTGAGCGTGCAGTCGCCCCACCTGCGCCTGCTGCCCGAAGTGAACCGGCTGGGCGCAGCCATGGCGCTGGATGTGGCCGGCCCGGCGCTGCGGCGCAGCCACCAGGGCAGCCTGGAGGTGGAGTTTGCGCTGCGCTATGAGGCCAGCGACCGCACGCTGCGCGCCCACCAGATCCAGCTGGGGCGCATGGAGTTTCCCAGCCTGCGCCCGGCGGTGACCGAGCTGCTCAATGCCTACGGCCCGCTGCTGGCCGAACAGTCGCTGCGCGAAGTCACACTGCACCAACTGCGCCCGCAAGACACGGCGGTGTTTGACGGCCTGGGCCTGCAGCCAGGGCCCATCACCGTGACGGCCAAGGGGCTGACGGTGGCGTTTGTGAGCAAGACGCCCTGAGGGGCAACAGGGCTCAGGCGGGCGATTTTTTCAAGTAAGGCGCCAGATACCGCCCCGTATGGCTGGCCGGGTTGGCCGCCAGCTCCTCGGGCGTGCCCACGCCCACCACGGTGCCACCGCCCGCACCGCCCTCGGGGCCCATGTCGATGAGCCAGTCGGCGGTTTTGATCACGTCGAGGTTGTGCTCGATGATGACGATGGTGTTGCCCGCGTCGCGCAGCTGGTGCAGCACTTTGAGCAGCAGGTCGATGTCGGCAAAGTGCAGGCCGGTGGTGGGCTCGTCCAGGATGTAGAGCGTGCGGCCGGTATCGCGCTTGCTCAGCTCCTGCGCCAGCTTCACGCGCTGCGCCTCGCCGCCCGACAGCGTGGTCGCCGCCTGGCCCAGGCGGATATAGGAGAGGCCCACATCCAGCAGCGTCTGCAGCTTGCGTGCGATGGTGGGCACGTCCTTGAAGTACGCCGCAGCGTCTTCCACCGTCAGTTCCAGGATCTGGGCGATGTTCTTGCCCTTCCACAACACCTCCAGCGTCTCGCGGTTGTAGCGCTGGCCGTGGCAAATGTCGCAGGGCACGTACACGTCGGGCAAAAAGTGCATCTCCACCTTCACCACGCCGTCGCCCTGGCAGGCCTCGCAGCGGCCGCCGCCCGATGACTGCGACACGTTGAAGCTGAAGCGCCCCGGGCCGTAGCCCCGCTCCTTGGCGGTGTTGGTCTCGGCCATCAACTCGCGGATGGGCGTGAACAGGCCGGTGTAGGTGGCGGGGTTGCTGCGCGGCGTACGGCCAATGGGGCTTTGGTCGACGTTGATGACCTTGTCGAAATACTCGATGCCCACGATCTCTTCGTGCTCGGCCGGCTCTTCGTGCGCACGGTGCACCTGCCGCGCCACGGCGGCATAGAGCGTGTCGTTGACCAAGGTGCTTTTGCCGGAGCCCGACACGCCCGTCACGCAGGTGAGCAGCCCCACCGGGAAGTCCACCGTCACCCCCTTGAGGTTGTTGCCCGTGGCACCCACCACGCGCAGCGCCTGCACGGCGCCCTGGCGCGCATGGTGCTCGGCCATGCGCTCGGCGCGGCGCTTGCTGGCCTCGGTCTGCGGAAAGCGCGACTTGGGCTTGGCCTCCACCACGGGCGCAGGCTGGTCCAGCACCGGCAACCAAGGCGTGCGGCGCTGGGGCACGGCGATGGTGCGCGTGCCCGACAGGTACTGGCCCGTGAGCGACTGCGCATTGGCGCGCACTTCGTCGTACGTGCCCTGCGCCATCACCCGCCCGCCGTGAACGCCCGCACCGGGGCCCATGTCGATCACATGGTCGGCGGCGCGCATCATGTCCTCGTCGTGCTCGACCACGATCACGCTGTTGCCGATGTCGCGCAGGTGCTGCAGCGTGGCGATCAGCCGGTCGTTGTCGCGCTGGTGCAGGCCGATGCTGGGCTCGTCCAGCACATACATCACCCCCGTCAAGCCCGAGCCGATTTGCGATGCCAGGCGAATGCGCTGCGCCTCGCCGCCCGAGAGCGTTTCGGCGCTGCGGTCCAGGCTCAGGTAGCTCAGGCCCACGTCGTTCAAAAACTGCAGGCGCGTGGCGATCTCGCGCACCACCTTGTCGGCGATCTCGGCCTTGGCACCGGTGAGCTGCAGAGATTGGAACCATGCGTGCGCGTCGCTCAGCGTGGCGTGGCTCACTTCGTAGATGGCGCGGGCCTGTGTGCCTTCGCCCACCTTCACATGGCGGGCCTCGCGGCGCAGGCGCACGCCGTGGCATTCGGGGCAGGGCTGGGTGCTGCGAAAGCGCGCCAGGTCTTCGCGCACCACCACCGAATCCGTCTCGCGGTAGCGGCGCGCCATGTTGGGGATGATGCCTTCAAACGGGTGCTTTTTGGTGTGCACCTTGCCCTTGGAGGCCCCGCTGTCCATGATGTAGCTGAAGGCGATTTCTTCATCGCCCGAGCCGTGCAGGATGGCGTGCTGCACCGGCGCGGGCAGCGACTCAAACGGCGCCTCGATATCGAAGGTGTAGTGCCGGGCCAGGCTCTCCAGCATCGCAAAGTAGTAGCCATTGCGCCGGTCCCAGCCCTTGATGGCCCCGCTGGCCAGGCTGAGGGACGGGAAGGCCACCACACGCGCCGGGTCAAACACCTCGCGCTGGCCAATGCCGTCGCACGCCAGGCAGGCGCCCATCGGCGAGTTGAACGAGAACAGGCGCGGCTCCAGCTCGGCCAACGAGTAGCTGCACACCGGGCACGCGAATTTGCTGCTGAACAGGTGCTCCTGGCCCGTGTCCATCTCCAGCGCCAGCACGCGGCCATTGCCCTCGTTGCCACCCACGCGCAGGGCCGCCTCAATGCTCTCGGCCAGGCGCTGCTGCAGGTCAGCGCGCACCTTGACCCGGTCGATCACCACGTCAATGTCGTGCTTCTCGGTCTTCTTGAGCGGCGGCAGGTTCTCGTGCTCGTAGATCTGCCCATCCACGCGAAAGCGGATGTAGCCCAGCGCCTGCATCTGCGCAAACAGCTCGGTGAACTCGCCCTTTTTCTCGCGTGCCACGGGGGCCATCACCATGAGTTTGGTGTCCTCGGGCAGGGCCAGCACGGCGTCCACCATCTGGCTCACCGTCTGCGCGGCCAGCGGCAGGCCGTGGTCGGGACAGAACGGCGTGCCCGCGCGGGCGTAGAGCAGACGCAGGTAGTCGTGGATCTCGGTCACCGTGCCCACGGTGGAGCGCGGGTTGTGGCTGGTGGCCTTCTGCTCGATGGAAATCGCTGGCGACAGGCCTTCGATCAGGTCCACATCGGGCTTGTCCAGTCGCCCCAGGAACTGCCGCGCATAGGCTGACAGGCTCTCCACATAGCGCCGCTGGCCCTCGGCATACAGCGTGTCAAACGCCAGGCTGGATTTGCCCGAGCCCGACAGCCCCGTGATCACCACCAGCTGGTTGCGCGGAATGTCCAGGTCGATGTTCTTGAGGTTGTGCGTGCGCGCCCCCCGGATGCTGATGCGCTGCTCGCGCAGGGCGCGGGCGAGGTAGACACCATCGGCGGATCGGTCATCGGCAACAGGGGGAGGGGTCACGGGCGGGCTCGGTGCAGGAAAACCCACCATGATAGGCGAGACCACGAGGGGCACGACCTGCTCGCTATGGCGAGAGGCGGCGGTGTCGTGTCGCGTTGTTACAACCCCTCCAAAGCCCTGTGGCCAATTGTTAACATCACGCCTTCACAAAAAAGATTCAGTCACGCCTTGGATACATTTCGCCCGAAGCAATGACCTCGGCGATGCCGAAAGCGGGTCTCAGGGAGAAATGCAATGAAATGGATTCTGGGCGCAGCCCTGGGCCTTCTATTGGCCGGCCCTTCGTACGCCGTCAACTACGCCATACAGGATGGCGGCGCGGGTAGCGGTTGTCAGAACGCCTGGCCCCCTTCCATTGTCGGAAACTACAACGAAAACGGCACGCTCAACGGTGTGCCCCGCTATGACGGCAGCGGCTGGTACCTGTACCGCGCCTCCATCTTTGGGCAGGATAACTGGGTCGTCAGCAATTCGCTGGGTAGCACGGACCTCAACAACAGCACCATTGCGTTCTACGCACCCTCTTCGGCCGGCACACCCGTCGCCGGTACGGGCTACAACAGCACCAACTCGGCCTGCGGCAAGATCAACGTACAGCAGGGCGTGACGGTGCCAGCACCTGATGCGCCTACGATCGGACCGCTGAATTCCGGGGTACAGCCCTATATCTCCGGTGGGAGCACGACCGTGTATTGGTCCGGCGTGCCCGGCGTAGTGGGCTACAAGCTTGACGTCGCAACCGACGCGGCGTTTACGACCTTTCACCCCGGCTACAACGGACTGGTAATTACAGCCTCGCCCACCCCCCCGACCAGCGCCACGGTCACTGGCTTGAGCAACGCGGGGACGACCTACTACTTCCGTGTGCGCTCCTACAACGGCGGCGGGGACAGTGTTCCATCCGCGACGGTTAGCACCACCACAGTGCCCGCAGCGCCCACCTTGCAGACAGTCAGCAATGTCCGCGCCGATCGTTTCACAGCCAACTGGGCTGCCGCCACCGGCGCAGACGCGTACCGCTTGCAGGTATGTACAGACGCGGGGTTTACTTCTTGCATTGCTGGCTACAACCCGGCCAGCGTCGGCGACTCGCCAGCCCTCGTTTCGGGCCTCGCTCAAACCACGACCTACTATTACCGGGTATCCGCCGGAAATGCGAACGGCTATAGCGCCTATTCCAGCAGCGCCAACGTCACAACCAATACCCGCCCCAGCCTGAGTGGCAGTTTCATGACTTCCGGTGCGGTCAACGACAACGCCACGATTGCACCGTTCACAGGCGTTACTGTCTCGGACGCGAACGGCGATGCTGTCTCGGTGCAGATCAGCTACGCAGCAGCCAATGGCACGCTCGCGGGCACAGGGCTCACGGGCAGCGCTGGTAGCTACGTCTTGACAGCCCAGGCGCCAGCCACCGTGACCACCAACCTGCGGGGTCTGGTATTCACGCCCACGTACCAGCAAGGCCCAACGGGGAGCACGGTGACCACCACGTTCACCCTGGTCCCTGATGATGGCACCGATGTCGGCACCAGCAACAGCACCACCAAGGTGACGACGACCATGACCAACGTCGCACCCAGCTTCGTTGGCGCCACGACAACGCTCACGGTCAGCGCGAACGCTGCCGCCACAGACATCAAGTCATTGCTCCACGTGAGCGATACCGACACCGGACAGACAGAGACATGGTCCGCTCAGACGGCGCCGGTGCACGGAACGCTCACCATCAGCGGTACAGCGACTGCCTCGGGAGGAACCGACATTGCACCGTCTGGCACCATCACGTACACGCCCGCATCCAACTACAGCGGCAATGACAGTTTTGCAGTGCGGGTAAGCGACGGGTCCGATAGCGCCGTACGCACTATCACAGTGACCGTGCAGGCCATGGCACCGGGAGCCCCCACAGGTGTGGTGGCCACGCCAGCGGATGGGCAGGCCAGCGTGTCTTTCAGTGCGCCATCCAGCAATGGAGGCTCAGCCGTCACTGGCTACACCGTGACGTCCAGCCCGCAGGGGCTCACCGGCTCGGCGGCCGTCTCGCCCATCACCGTCTCCGGCCTGACGAATGGGACCGCCTACACCTTCACAGTCATCGCCACCAATGCCATCGGCTCCAGTGGAGCGTCATCGCCGTCAGCGCCTGTCACCCCGAAAGGCGAGCAAACCATCACCTTTGCCAACCCTGGCGCCCAGAACTTCGGAACGTCCCTCTCCCTCACGGCGTCTGCGACCTCGGGCCTGCCTGTGAGCTTCAGTTCCACCACCCCAGGCATTTGCACCGTCACTGGGAGCGGGGCATTGACCCTGGTTTCTGCAGGCAACTGCACGATCGTCGCCGCCCAGACAGGCGACAACGTGTGGAACGCCGCGACAACCGTATCCCAAACGTTTGCCATCAATGCCATGGTTCCTGGCGCGCCCACCATCGGCACTGCAACTGCGGGTAACACGCAGGCCACCATCACGTTCACAGCGCCCGCCAGCAATGGCGGCTCAGCCATTGCCACCTACACAGCCACCTCCAACCCCGACAGCAAAACCGGCACCTGCGCGGGGCCCGCAGCCTGTCCCATCACCGTGAGTGGCCTGAGCAATGGCACTGCATATACCTTTACCGTCACGGCCACCAACAGCGCAGGCACAGGGGCAGCGTCGGCAGCGTCCAACTCCGTCATACCCAAGGCAGTGCAAACCATCAGCTTTGCCAACCCGGGGAGCCAAAACTATGGCACCTCACCTGATCTGGCTGTCCTGGGTGGCGGTGCTTCTGCCACCTCCGGCCTGCCCGTGGCCTTCACGTCATCCACCCTCGGTGTTTGCACCATCACCCCGGCGGGGGTTCTGACCTTCGGGACGGCCGGGACTTGCACCATCAATGCCGATCAGGCTGGCAACGGTGTGTACCTGGCAGCTCCCCAGGTGTCGCGCAGCTTTACCGTGACCCCCATCGCGCCCGGTGCTCCCACCATTGGAACGGCCATAGCAGGTGATACGCAGGCCTCGGTGGCCTTCACCGCACCAGCGAACACCGGCGGCACCGCCATCACGGGCTATACGGTCACCGTCACTCCACCTGACGTGGCGCCTGTCTACGGGGCCGCATCACC
>NZ_QAIM01000229.1:0-2476 GCF_003061035.1 Acidovorax sp. HMWF018 | reverse complement strand
CCATGGCTGCACGTCGGCGGCTTCTTCATTTCCCGCCACCCTTGCGGTGGCCAAGCAGTGGGCGAGTCGCCTGGGTCTTCAGGCCCAACCCCCGCCCTCCCTTTGACAGGAGAATTCACATGCAAGCAGAAACGCTCCAGGCGGCCCACCGGCCGCCTGAGATTGAGCGCACCCGCGTGGCAGTCGCCCTGCCACCGGATGCGACCTCCTCCGGCGAGGCGCTTTTCGTGCCGATCACCTGGGAAGATACGAACGACGACGGGGTGGGACGGCCCCGGATCCTGCGGGATCCGCACGATGCGCTGCCCTGCTTCACCAGCCGGAGACTGATCGGCTTCCTCTGCCAGGACCGGGCCACGCGCACGGTCGATGGCAATCTGAAGCTCTGGTACGGGGAGGTCAGCCCCGAAGACTACCTCCGGCTGTGGCGCGAGGCCCTCAAGAGCCCCCTGACGCCAGCGCAGCTGGCCGAGCGGCATGGCCTGTGCCTTCGCGTCACGCTGTGCGCAACCCTCGACAGGGTGCGCGGCATGCGCTGCCCCTGGCCGAATGCTCCATTCGAGACCTTCGAGCATCTGGAGGCCTTCTATGGAACGCGGCTGATCCACATCACGGCTGAAACCGGCGAGACACGCTTCGGGCTCTCGCTCGACCTGCGCGAGCCCGAGGCCGCGCGCCATACGTTCTACGTTGAATCGCTGCTGGCCCAGACCGGGGACACGCAGGCCGGGATGCGCGTGACGCTCGGGCGCGTGGCCCAGCCCCCGTACCGCCTGCCTGTCTTCGACTGGCAGGCCAACCTGTTCGAGGAGGCCACGCCATGAGCCACCGCGTCGAATACCAGTGGGCCGCGTTCCACGTGCCAGGCGCTCCGCTCGGGCTGGCCCAGGACCGCTACATCATCGCCATCGAAGGCGGCGACAACACCGTGCGCTGCGGAACCCACGGCAGACGTGCATGCAGTTGGAACGCCTGCATGGTAGGTGACCGCTCGCAGATCCTGCGGCAGGCCGTTCAGGCTGCCGGTGCCTGCGAGAACGGCAGCTTGAGGCCCCATGGACGCCGCTGGATGCCGGAGACCTACATCCGCCAGATCCGCTATCTGCTGGACGCGGCCGCCGCCACGCCCCCGCAGGGATCCTGGCATGCGCGGCTGCGCGCTGCGGCGGACCACCCCGCCATCGAGGCGCTGCGCCAGCTCGGCCTGGAACCGCGGCTGGAAACCCGCGACGGGCAGCAGCAGGCTCTCGTCGAGCCACGGCCCGAGCACCATGGCGCGTACTTCGCGCTGATCGATCGCTACGCCAGCGGACTGCCTGCGCGGTGCTGGATCGAGGTGTGCGGACTGCCGACCTCGTGAACGTCCGGCATCTCCTGGAGAAAAGCCCTGCCGCCATGCGGCAGGGCTTTCGTTTTCCAGCTCACGCCTGCGCGCGTTTCACGCCACGCGCCGTTCCTGCCCCGGCTCCGCACCTCGCACAACACGAAACGGCGGCAACCCCGCGATCAGACGCCGCCCCCACGGGGTGCTTCCGAGCCGCGTATCCAGCACCGTGATGCGGCCGCGGTCCTCGCACGTGCGCAGCAGCCGGCCCACGGCCTGCGCCAGCCGGATACCAACCTCCGGAACGCTGCGCTCCATGAAGGCCGACCTGCCTTGGGCCTCGATCCATTCGCGCCGGGCCTGCTCCACCGGGTCGTCGGGCACGGCGAACGGCAGCTTGGCCATGATCAGATGCGTGCAGTAGGCACCGGGCAGGTCCACGCCCTCGGACAAGCTGGCCAATCCGAACAGGACGGAGCGCTGGCCCTGGTCGATGCGCACCCTGTGCCGTTCCAGCAGCTCGCGCTTGGACACCGTCCCCTGCATCAGCACCTCCCCGCGCAGCGCGGACGGCAGGGCCTGCTCGACCTGGTGCATCTGGCGGGCCGACGCGAACAGCACCAAAGCGCCCGCCTGGGCCGCCAGCAGCGGAGGCAGCCGCGCCGCGACCTCCTGCGTGTGGGCCTCGGCATCGCGCGGGTGCGAGCGCATGCGGGGCAGGTGCAGTTCGGCCTGGGCCTGGTGATCGAAGGGCGATGGCAGGTTGAGCGCACGCACGCTGCCGTAGACATCCAGGCCGGACTCCTCCAAGAAGAGGTCGAACGATCCGCAGGCCTGCAGCGTCGCCGAGGTCAGCACCGCCGCGCCGGCGCGCTCCCAGAGCAGCGCGCGCAGGCGCTCCCCGCCGCTGATCGGTGCCGCACACACGTGGTACTCGGCCGTGCCGCCTGTCCTGCCGCCGCGCTCGACCCAGCGCGCCATGGGCTTCCCGCCATCGGGCACCGGGCACAGCATTCCGTCCCAGGTAGCGGCCAGGTGCTCCGCGCTGCCGAGGCAGGCACCGAGCGCCGCGACGTGGGGCTGCGCGGCCACCGCATCCTGGCGAGCGCGTTCCAACGCTGCATTCCGTACGGAACCCAGGGCCTCTCGGAG
>NZ_QAIM01000228.1:0-4133 GCF_003061035.1 Acidovorax sp. HMWF018 | reverse complement strand
ACGCGCAGGATGGCCTCCAGGTGCGGGATGGCCTCGGCGCGCTCGATCTTGGCGATCAGGCCCGGCTTGTGGCGGTACTCGGACGCGGCCACGTTGCACAGCTGGCGCGCCATTTCCATGTCGGTCGCGTTCTTGGGAAAGCTCACCGCTACATAGTCGGCCTGGAAGCTCATGGCCGTGCGGATGTCTTCCATGTCCTTGGCCGTCAAGGCCGGTGCCGTGAGGCCGCCGCCCTTCTTGTTAATGCCCTTGTTGTTCGACAGCTCGCCGCCCACCTTGACGGTGGTGTGTACTTCTTCGCCCCGCACCGCATCCACGGTGAGCACGATCAGGCCATCGTTGAGCAGCAGCAGGTCACCCGCTTTCACATCACGCGGCAGCTCCTTGTAGTCCAGCCCCACGCCTTCGATGTCGCCCAGCTCGGTGCGCGAGGCGTCGAGCACGAATTTGGCCCCCGATTCCAGCTGGACCTTGCCTTCGGCAAACTTGCCCACGCGGATCTTGGGCCCCTGCAGGTCGGCCATGATGGCCACCTCGCGGCCTGCGCGCTGGGCGGCGGCACGCACGGTGGCGGCGCGGTCGATGTGGTCCTGCGCCTTGCCGTGGCTGAAGTTCAGCCGCACCACGTTCACACCCGCTCGGATCATCGCCTCCAGAAGTGCCGGGTCGCTCGATGCAGGACCCAGGGTGGCAACAATCTTGGTGGCGCGGCGGGTAGGCATGGACATGTCTCTTTTCTCTCGGTCGTTGGGGATGTAATCGAGTTTCAATTCTCACACGAAGCGGTTACATGCGAGTTACCCCGTGCAGCGGCACCGTTACTCGGCCTCTCAGAGCAGCGGAGATGACAGCAGATGTGCCAGCACGTGCGCAATGACCGCTGCCTCCAGGCCGTGGCGCGCATAGAGCCAGCCCGCCACCAGACCAAAGGCCGTGTTGCCCACCAGCACGAATGCCACCACGGGCACGGTCAACACCCCGGCCAGCGCCTGCGCGGCAGGCAGATGCCCCACGGCAAACAACACAGCGCTGAGCACCACCGCCGCAGCCACCAGCCCCTTGCCTGGCCGCCCCTGACCACGCTGCAGCAGGCGCCAGCCCAGCCACAGCAGGAGGGTCATCACACCCCAGCGCACCAGCAGCTCTTCGGTGATGCCGCCATACAGCAGCTTGACCGCCAATGGCATGGCACTGGCAGGATCGGAGGGCTGCAGCGCCGTGGGCGCCAGCCGGGACAGCACCCATAGCCACGCAGCGCCCGCCACACCACCGCAGACTCCGGGCAGGAGTTGGCCCCGCAGCGCGGGCCCTGCGGGCCGGCTGGCCAGCCAGGAAGACATGGCGGGCGCCTGCAGGCCCACGCGAGGCGCCAGCCAGACCCCGAGCGCCACGGCCAACGCCAGGAGCACCGCCGTCTGCAACCCGCTGAGCACCAGCACGACCTCCGGTGGCAGCGGCAGCAGGGCTTCATTGGCCTTCAGGGTGGGCAGCAGCGCCCAGACCACCGCCACCACGCCGGGCATGCCCAGCAGCCACAGCGCACCGCCCAGCCGCCACTTGTCGGGTTGCGCCGGAGCGCGAGCCGCGTCTGCCCCGGCAGTGTTGTCCACGGCCATGGTTTTGCCCACGCTCAGGCGCGCATCAGCGCTTCGATCTCGTCGGCCTTCACCGGGACACCGCGCGTGATCAGCTCACAACCCGTCTCGGTGACGATGGCATCGTCTTCGATGCGAATGCCGATGTTGTGGAACTGCTCGGGCACGCCGTCGGCGGGGCGCACGTAGATGCCGGGCTCGATGGTCAGCACCATGCCGGGCCGCAGGATGCGGCTGGGGCGATTGGTGATCGTTTCGCCCGAGAGCGGGTCTTTGCGTTCGCTGGTCTGCCCCACCTCGCTGGGCTCCACATAGCTGCCGCAGTCGTGCACGTCCATGCCCAGCCAGTGGCTGGTGCGGTGCATGTAGAACTGGAAGTAGGCGCGCTTGTCGATCACGTCCTGCGCGGTGCCCACCTTGTTCTTGTCGAGCAGGCCCAGGTCCAGCATGCCCTGCGCCAGCACGGCCACCGTGGCGTCGTGCGGGTCGTTGAAGCGGGCACCCGCCTTGGTGGCAGCCACGGCCGCGTCCTGGCTGGCCAGCACCAGGTCGTACAGCGCACGCTGTGGGCCCGTGAATTTTCCGTTGGCGGGGAAGGTGCGCGTGATGTCGCTGGCGTAGCTGTCCAGCTCGCAGCCCGCGTCGATCAGCACCAGCTCGCCATCGCGCACCGGGGCTGCATCGGCCCGGTAGTGCAGCACGCAGGCGTTGGCACCGGCGGCCACGATGGAGCTGTAGGCCGGGTACTGCGAGCCCGCATCGCGGAACGCATGCAGCAGCTCGGCATCCAGGTGGTATTCACGCACATCCTCCCCGGCGCGCAGCATGCGGGCCGAGCGCTGCATGGCGCGGATGTGGGCCTGCGCACTGATGGCGCTAGCACGGCGCATGATGTCCTGCTCATGCGCGTCCTTGAACAGGCGCATCTCGTCGAGCAGCGTGCACAAATCGTTCTGCTCGGCAGGGCAGATGGCGCCGTAGCGCACGCGCCCCCGCACCACATTGAGCCAGCCCTCCACGCGCGCGGCCAGGCCGATGTGCGTGGCAAACGGGTACCAGACGCAGGCCGTGTTTTCGAGCAGGCGCGGCAGTTTGCTGTCCAGTTCGGCCATCGAATGCGCAGCGTCCACACCCAAGGCTGCGGGAGCAGCCGCGGGGCCCAGGCGGTAGCCGTCCCAGATCTCACGCTCCAGGTCCTTGGGCTGGCAGAACAGCGTGCTGCGGCCATCGTGCGCCAGCACCAGGCAGGCGCCAGGCTCGGTAAAGCCTGTCAGGTAATAGAAGTAGCTGTCGTGGCGGAACAGAAAGTCGCTGTCCCGATTGCGCGGACGCTCCAGCGCCGTAGGAATGATGGCAATGCCGCCGGGGCCCAGCTGGGCAGCCAGGTGCGCGCGGCGCTGGGCATAGACGGAGACAGGCACGGTGGTGTTCATGGCGCGTCGTGAGAATAGGAATTGAGTTCGGCCAGCCGCTCTGGCGTGCCCACATCGGTCCAGCGGCCGGTGTAGAGCTGCGCACTGACGCGGCCATTGTCCATCGCCCGGCGCAGCAGCGGCGCCAGCGGGGCTTTGATGCCGCCCGGATTGCCAGGTGGAATGTCACACCAGGGCCCTGCAAACAGCTCGGCGCGCAGCAGGGCGATGGTGCTGTAGGTGTAACGCGGTGCGGGGTCGTCGGCGGGTAGGTTCAGCGCCAGGCCGTCGGCCGACAGGCCAAAGTCGCCACGCGGGTTGTGGGTGGGGTTGGGCACCAGCCACAGGTGGGCCAGATGGTCGCTGGCCTCGAAGGCCGCCACCGCTGCGCTGTCGAATACGAAATCGGGCGCAAACACATCGCCTGCGGCCAGCCAGAACACCGGGCCGAGCTGCGGCAATGCACGGGCGATGCCGCCAGCGGTTTCCAGCGCGCAGCCAAAGTCCACCCCTTCGTGGGAGTATGAAATTGATAGCTGCTCAGGCATATTTTTCCTGCGCTTGGAGGCAAAAACGCTGGAAAAAAACGCGCTGATCTGTTCGCCCAGCCATGCGGTGTTGATCACCGCCCGCTCCACACCTGCGTCCAGCAAAGCCTGCAGGTGCCACTGCAGCAGTGGCTGGCCCTGCACCTGCAGCAGCGGCTTGGGCATGCTGTCGGTCAGCGGGCGCATGCGCTCGCCACGGCCTGCGGCCAGAAGCAGGGCAGGCACCTGATGGCGGGCGGCACTCATGCCGCCACCCCGCTCACAGAGCCCCGCTGGAGCGCATGGCGCTCCACGGTGGTGGGGTCGAACAAGGCCAGCAGGGCTTCCATCAGCGCACGCGCCTTGGCCGAATGGTCGGCGCCGAAATTGCACACATACACATCCAGCGTCACGCCGCGCTGCTCGGGCCACGTGTGCACGCACAGGTGCGACTCGGCCAGCAACACCGTGGCAGTCACCCCGCCGGGGCCATGCTCGGTGGCAGGAAATTCATGGAACAACTGCCCCACAGGCTGGAGCCCAGCGGCGCGCACCGCTTCGGTACAGGCGCGACCCAGGGCGGTAGCGTCCAGCAGCCA
>NZ_QAIM01000227.1:0-2031 GCF_003061035.1 Acidovorax sp. HMWF018 | reverse complement strand
ACCCCCGCCTCCACACCGGCTGCCCCGGCCCCCGCAGACTCTGCGGAGTGCCTGCAGGCCGGCGTCTTCGACGAGCGCCAGGCCGAAGTGCTGCGCACGGCGGCTGCTGGCTTGCCCTCAGGCAGCTGGACGCTGGAGCCCACGCCCGTGCCGGGCCGCTGGATGGTCTACATGGGGCGCTTTGACGACGTGGAAACACTGGACCGCAAACGTGCCGAGCTGCGCGCCCGCAAGGTGGACCACGACCGCGCCGGGGGCACGCTCGAACTGGGCTTGTCGCTGGGCCGCTTCGCATCGAAAGAGGCGGCCGAGCGCGAGCTGGCCAACCTTGGCAACAAAGGCGTGCGCACGGCGCGCGTGATCCAGGAGCGCGCCGAATCCCCCGGCTTCACGCTGCGCCTGTCCGCCGTGAACGACGCGCTGCGGGCACAGCTGGATGTGCTGCGCACGGCCATGGCGGGCAAGACGCTGCGCACCTGCGGCTGAGCACCTTCTCCATGAACGAAGAGCAGACATCCATCCAGTGCGGCGAGCACGGAGAGGCCGCGCCCACCTACGTGTGCGGCCACCTGTGCCGCCACCCGGTGCAGCGCTGGTTTTGCGATGCACCGTCGCCAGACACCCCCTATCCGGACGCCTGGTGTGCGAGCTGCCATACCGAGCTGCTCAAGACAGGCGGCGAGTGGAACGAACACAACGCGGACTGCCTGGACCTCCAGATCCTGTGCCACCACTGCTACCAGGACGCCATGGCACGCAGCGTGGAGGCCCTGGACGGTGATGCCGAAGCCGCCTGGATCGATGCGGTGACACAGGGGCACCATGCGCTGCGGGACAAGCAGCGCGCACTGGAGCAGGACCACGGCATCTCGCACTTTGAACGCTGGGACTACGACCAGGCGGCAGGCACCTTGACCTTTTCAGACGGCGGTGTGCCCCGTCTGGTGGCTGACATCGAGTTCATCGGCTCCGTGTCGGAGGCCAGCGGCACCTGGCTGTGGGCCTGGGCCAATTTCCACAACGAGGCCCCGGTGGTGTCGCGCATCGCTGCGGTGCGGGAGTGGGGTGAAACCCAAGGCTTCCTGCACCTCACGGTGCCGCTGTGGAAGGGCGATGCCACCGATGGCTGGGAGCTGTCGGGCGTGGCCGCGCAGGTGCTGGGCGCCCAGGGCGTGTACCGCGTGCCCACGGGCCGGGGCTTTCTGTACATGGCCCTGATGTCGGTGCAGCGCGTGGCGTGAGCACGGTTGCTGCGCCAACCCCGGTGCAGCGCTATGGCAGCGGTATGGCGCGCGTCTCGCCCTGCCGCATGAGCCAGACGCGGTCCAGCGGCAGGCCACGCTGCGCGAGCGCGGCGGCAAGGTCGCGCGGCGGGTGGTCGAAGGCCTCCTGCGTCAGCATGAACGTGCCCCAGTGCACACCCATGGCCTGCCTGGCTTCCACGTCCAGCATGAGCTGCACGGCGTCCTCGGGGTTCACGTGCATGGGCTTCATGAAGTCGCGGGGCAGATAGGCGCCGATGGGCAATGCGAGAAAGTCCACCGGCCCCAGGCGCTGGCGGATGGCCTTGAAGTCGTCGCTGTAGCCCGTGTCGCCCGGGAACAGAAAGCGCCAGGGCGCCGCCGTCTGCGGGCGCGCCCATTCCAGCAGGTACCCGCCCCACAGCGAGGCATTGGTGTCCCACGGGGTGCGGCGGCTCCAGTGCTGCGACGGCGTGAACACCACGCGCACGCCGGGCGCGATGTCGGTGTGCTCCCACCAGTTCAGCGCGGTGACGGGGCCCATGCCCCGCTGTGTGAACCAGTCGGCCAGCCCCAGCGGTACCACGAAGCGGGGCGACTGGCCCGCGTCGAGCAGGCGGCGCAAGGTGCCGTAGCACATGTGGTCGTAGTGGTTGTGCGAGATCAGGACCACATCGATGGGCGGCAGGTCCTCGGGCGCCAGGGGCGCAGGCACACGGCGCGGGGCACCGAAGCGGCCCAGGGGGCCCGCAAAATCGCACAGCGTGGGGTCGATCAGCACGTTGAGGCC
>NZ_QAIM01000226.1:18559-19647 GCF_003061035.1 Acidovorax sp. HMWF018 | reverse complement strand
GGCACAAATACACGCGGGGCCGCCATGTGCAGACGCAGCGCTGGTGGAGCCTGGCAGACCAGCGCGAGCAAGATTTTGTATTTGGCAATTGGGCCGAAGAGTTCATGGCCCTGCTTGATGATGCCATCCGCATCCGGCTGCGCGCCGACGTGCCGTTTGGCGCCTTCCTCTCGGGCGGGGTTGATTCGAGCACCATCGTCGGCATGATGGCGCGCCATGTCGATCAGCCGGTCAAGACCTTCTGCATCGGCTTTGAAGACCCGCACTACGACGAGTCGGCCTTTGCTCTGCAGGCCGCCCAGCGTTTTGGTTGTGACCATACGACGGAAGTCGCCGAACTGAACATGCTGGCGCGTTGGCCGAAAGTGCTGCACCACCTCGACCAGCCCCACGGTGATGCCTCCTTTATGCCCATGCTGCGCGTGAGCGAGTTGGCGGCAAAACAAGTCAAGGTGGTGTTGACCGGCGACGGCGGCGACGAACTGTTTGCCGGCTACGACAAATACGCCCAGTTCTTCGCCCGACCCGATGCGATGACTTTGCCGCAGGCTGTGTTCGAACGCAGCTATGTCGAAAGCATCTCGCTCTTCAGCCCTGAGGCCAAGGCCGCGCTATACCAGCCCGAAGTGCGCGCGCAGCTTGCCGGCATCGACAGCTTCACCGCCGCGGCCCAACCCTGGTTCGCCGAGGCACGGCATTTCGACCGCATCAACCAGGCGCTGTATCTGGACATGCAACTGCTGCTGAGCGGCAACAACCTCGTCAAGCCCGACCGCATGGGCATGGCCGTGGGCATCGAAGCGCGCACGCCCTTCCTCGACTGGCGCATGATGGAGTTCGCCTTCCGCTCGCGTGGTGCGACCAAGCTGTCGGCCCAGGGCGAGAAGAAACACTGGTTCAAGCGCGCGGCCGTCCCGCTGATCGGCGAGGACCTGGCCTACCGCAAGAAGCAGATGTTCACCGTGCCGATCGGCGACTGGTTCAAAGGTGAGCTACACGGCTGGTTGTGTCAGACGTTGAACGGCAGTGAGGTGATCGCGCAACTATTCGAGCCGGCAGTGGTCTCCCGCATGCTGGACCAGCACCGC
>NZ_QAIM01000226.1:0-18549 GCF_003061035.1 Acidovorax sp. HMWF018 | reverse complement strand
CCTGGCACTGTGGCACCAGGAGGCGTTCGCATGAGCCGGGCACCGCGGGTCCTGTTCGTCAGTTACGGCGGTGGCCACATCGGCATGGTCCTGCCGGTGATGCGCGAGCTGGAAGCGCTGCTGCCCGGCGTGCAATGCACGTTGCTGGCCCTGACCACTGGGCACCTCAAAGCCCAGGCGGTGCGTCCGGACACGCTGGGTTACCGTGACTTCTTGCACCTGGTGGATGCTGATGCGGCCCGCGCCTGGGGCGAACGCCTGAGCGAAGGCAACACCAGCCCGGACGTGCCGAGCGACGAGACCATCGCCTACCTGGGCATCAACTACCTGGATCTGATCGCCCAGCACGGCGAGGCGGGCGCTGCGGACCTCTACTGCGAGCAAGGTCGCTACGGGTTCCGGCCCCTGCACTTCATGCGCGCGGTGATGGATGCGCTGCAGCCCAACGCGGTGGTCGCCACCAACTCGCCGCGCAGCGAACGCGCCGCGCTGGACGTGGCCGGTGAGCGCGGCCTGCCCAACATCGGCATGGTGGACATGTTCGGCCTGGATAGCGACACCTATGTGCTGCACCAGCCCAAACCGGCCTTGACCTGCGTGATTTCTGAAGGCGTGCGTCAGCGGTTGATAGCCCGCGGCTTTCCGGCCGAGGGTGTGGCTGTCACTGGCAACCCTGCCTTTGATGGTCTGTCTAGCAGAGTCAATGCAGAGAAGGCACAGACCTTTGTTGAAAGCCAAGGTTGGCAAGGATTGACCCCGATCCTGTGGACTGGACACCTTGAGCCGACCGACGCATCCGATCCGATGTTCGCAGGACCACGGCTGGGCCTTAAGGTCGAACACGCGTTGCGCGACCTAATCAGAGTCCGAAACGACTTGGCCCTGATCGTTCGATACCATCCTAACGAGTGGCACCATTTTCAGCGCATTCCCGAACAGCCCCGGGTTCATTTCAGCAAACCCTCCGAAGAGCCCATTCATCCTCTTATATTGGCATCACGCGCCGTGGTCGTGCAGAACTCCACAGTCGGCTTGGAGTCTGCCATCGCAGGTCGACCTGTTGTTTCGCTGGAGTTTGCAGACACGGTCAAAAACTCATTCAGCATGGCAAAAATGGGTGTTTCTGTCCCATGTCACCAGTTACCGGATTTGCTGTCTATCCTGAATCAAGTGCTTTCCTGGCCTGAGGCGCATGCCAAGGAATATGCCAGTGATGGGCGAGCGGCCTTTCGTGTGGCAAGCCTTGTTCTGAACTCCCTGTTCGACTGATTTCGTCGTCTCTCAACCCTTCGTGCAAATGCTTTCTCACAAATCCATCCTCATCACTGGTGGCACAGGTTCTTTCGGCAAGGCGTTTGTTCAGACTGTTCTTCAGCGCTATCCCGACATTCGTCGCCTGGTTGTGTTCAGCAGAGACGAACTCAAGCAGTTCGAAATGGCTCAGGCGTTTCCAGACACTCAGTATCCGGCCATTCGGTACTTTATTGGCGACGTAAGAGATGGGGAGCGGCTCCGCCGAGCCATGGAGGGCATCGAGGTGGTGATTCATGCGGCAGCTCTGAAGCAGGTCCCTGCGGCAGAGTACAACCCCTTCGAATGCATCAAAACCAATGTTCTCGGGGCGCAAAACGTGATTGAGGCATGCTTGGACACCGATGTCCGTCGGGTTGTAGCACTGTCAACAGACAAAGCCGCCGCGCCGATCAATCTGTATGGAGCAACCAAGCTCTGCTCGGACAAACTTTTCACAGCAGCCAACAATATCAAAGGCAATCGTGATCTGCACTTCAGTGTCGTTCGTTACGGTAACGTCATGGGCAGCAGAGGATCCGTCATCCCCTTTTTCTTGGAACGGCGCAAGACCGGTGTTTTGCCAATCACCGATCCCGCCATGACGCGCTTCAACATCAGTCTCCAAGAGGGCGTGGACATGGTGTTGTGGGTGCTGGAGAACGCCTTGGGAGGGGAAATTTTTGTCCCGAAGATTCCCAGCTACCGTGTTGTCGATGTTGCTCGCGCCATTGGACCGGAATGTGAGCTTTCGGTCGTGGGGATTCGACCCGGCGAGAAAATTCACGAAGAGATGATCACTGGTAGCGACAGCTTCAACACAGTGGATCTGGGACGTTACTTTGCCATTCTTCCATCTGCCGGCAACCACTCGGTCGAACAGTACTGTGCGCTCACGGGCGGCCTGCCTGTCGCGCCCGGCTATGCCTACGACAGTGGCAGCAACCCCGATTTCTTGTCGGTTGAGCAACTCAGACAGCTCATCGCAGATCAGGTGCTCACGACCAACTGACCATGATTCCCTACGGCAAACAGGACATCTCACAGAGTGACATCGACGCGGTTGTCGCGGTGCTGCAATCGGACTTTCTCACCCAGGGCCCGATGGTTCCCCGCTTCGAGCAAGTCGTCGCGGGGTATTGCTGTGTCAGCCATGCAGTGGCGGTCAATAGCGCCACTTCTGCACTGCACATCGCCTGCTTGGCTCTCGGACTAGGCCCAGGAGACTGGCTTTGGACCTCGCCGATCACCTTTGTGGCTTCAGCCAACTGTGGGTTGTATTGCGGGGCCCAAGTCGATTTCGTCGACATCGCCCCGGAAACGCTCAACATGTGCCCAGTCGCCCTGGAGCGCAAACTGCTGGAAGCAGAGCGATCTGGACGGTTACCCAAAGTCGTGATCCCTGTTCATCTGCGGGGCCTGTCTTGCGACATGCAGGCCATACACACGCTGGCCCAGAGATTCGGCTTCAAGGTCATTGAAGACGCCTCGCACGCGATTGGCGGAAAGTACCTTGGCGATCCTGTGGGAAATTGCCGCTACAGCGACGTCACGGTGTTTAGCTTCCATCCGGTGAAAATCATCACATCAGCAGAAGGTGGCATGGCGACCACCAACAATCCGGAGTTGGCCCGGCGCATGGCGCTTCTGCGCAGTCACGGCATCACGCGTGAGCCTGCGCAGATGACCCAGGCTCCCGACGGCCCTTGGTACTACCAGCAGATTGATCTGGGTTTCAACTATCGGATGACCGAGTTGCAAGCAGCATTGGGCCTGAGTCAGATGGAAAGACTGGACGCCTACGTAGCACGCCGACATGAACTGGCTCGGCGATACGACTCGCTGCTACACAAGCTTCCCATTACCGTGCCGGTGCAATCGACCGACGCTGACTCCGCTCTTCACCTGTATGTTGTACGTCTGGACTTGGACCGGGCGAGCCGGTCGCACAAAGAGGTATTCAACAACATGAGGCAGCAAGGCATTGGCGTCAACCTTCACTACATTCCGGTGCATACCCAGCCTTGGTATGCCCGCATGGGGTTTGAACCCGAGCAGTTTCCTGAAGCCATGGCTTATTACCGTCAAGCTATCACTTTACCGCTTTATCCGGCGCTGACTGACCAGGACCAAATCTCAGTGGTCGCAGCGCTTGAGCAAGCGGTCACCGCATGAAAATCGCACTGGGGACGGCCCAGTTCGGATTGAACTATGGCATCGCCAACATGCAGGGCCAACTGACCCGGGATGAAGGTGAACGGGTCATTGCTCTCGCGCGCAGTCATGGAGTCAACACCTTGGACACAGCTATTGCCTATGGGGAGAGCGAGTGTTTACTTGGGGGCATCGGAGTTGACGAATGGAAAGTGGTCACAAAACTACCCGCCATTCCGGGCGGGTACCCCGATGTTGCTGCCTGGGTGCATTCGGAAGTTCAGGGCTCTCTGCGCAGATTGGGCATTGGTCGCCTGCATGGCTTGCTGTTGCATCGCCCGTCTCAGTTGTTCGAGCAACATGGCCCTCAATTGTTTGCCAGCATGCAGCAACTGGTTGCTGATGGCCTGGTGCAGAAAGTCGGCATCTCGATTTATGACCCAGCGGAACTGGGGCCGATTTTGGAGCGATGGCACTTTGATCTGGTTCAAGCGCCATTCAATGTGTTGGACCGTCGGCTGTTGCAATCCGGCTGGGCCAGTCGGCTGAAGGATCGGGGCGTGGAGTTACACACTCGCTCCACTTTTTTGCAAGGCCTGTTGCTGATGCCACCTGCCTCGCGCCCCGTCTGGTTCAGACAATGGGAGGCCCTATGGTCGTTGTGGGACCGTTGGCTGAACGAGTGCGGGCTTTCTCCTGTGCAGGCATGCCTTCGCACAGCCCTCGCAGTCCCAGAAATTGACCACATCGTCCTGGGTGTCGACAGCGAGGATCATTTGCGTGAGATCCTTGAAGCGGCCAACGGCGCCCCCCCCGGACCCGCAGCCCCGCACACCGACGATTTAAATTTGCTGAATCCTGCCAACTGGACATTGCCGTGAAACCAAGAGTTGTTGCCATCGTTCAGGCCCGCATGGGCTCTACCCGGTTACCTAACAAAGTCATGAGGACCATGGGCAGCAAGCCCATGATCGAGTTGTTGCTGTCTCGGCTTGCACGTGCACAAGAGATTGATCAAGTCGTTCTGGCAACCTCGACGCATCCCGCCAACGAACCCTTAGTCGATTGTGTGCAGCGCCTGGGCTACCCTGTTGTGCGAGGCAGCGAAGACGATGTGTTAGAGCGTTTCGTTCTAGCGGCAAAGGAGCAGGCGGCCGACGTGGTCATTCGCGTCACAGGAGACTGTCCTCTGGTCGATCCGGGGCTGGTCGACCTGGCCGTCCAGCACTTCTTCGCCTCAGCGGTGGACTACCTTTCCAACACGACAACGCCAACCTATCCTGACGGCCTGGATATAGAAGTTTTTACTTTTCGATCGCTCAAACAGGCCAGCGACGAAACGCAGAAGCCGTTTGACAGGGAACATGTCACCCCATACCTGCGGACATCGGGCCGTTTTCTGGTCGGCAGCATGCGGCATGACGAAGACCTTTCCCAGCTTCGTTGGACTGTAGACGAGCCTGCTGACTTTGAAGTGGTTGAACAAGTGTTCCGCTACTTCGCTCCACGGCTGGACTTCACCTGGCATGAGGTGTTGGATTTGCAGCGACAGCACCCCGAATGGTTCTCACCAAACCAACATCTGATTCGGAACGAAGGAGCCACCATGAGCACTGGACAAAAACTGTGGAAGCGCGCCAAGCAAGTCATTCCCGGTGGGAATATGTTGCTGTCAAAGCGGGCAGAAATGTTTCTGCCCGAACAATGGCCGGCCTATTTCAGCAAGGCAAAAGGTTGCACGGTTTGGGACATGGATGGTCGAGCCTACACAGACATGTCGATCATGGGCATCGGCACGAACATCCTGGGCTATGGACACCCAGAGGTAGATGCTGCCGTGCAACAGACGGTGGCAGCAGGCAATATGTCAACGTTTAACTGCCCCGAAGAGGTGTACTTGGCGGAAAAGCTGGTTGAACTGCATCCGTGGGCGGATATGGCACGACTGGCTCGCAGCGGAGGAGAAGCCAACGCAGTCGCCATCCGGATCGCCCGTGCAGCCTCCGGCAAGGACAAGGTTGCGGTTTGCGGCTACCACGGCTGGCACGATTGGTATCTCTCAGCCAACCTGGGCGATGACGAAAACCTGGCCGGGCACCTGTTGCCAGGGCTGGAGCCCAATGGCGTTCCACAAAACCTACGGGGCACCGTCTTCCCATTCAACTACAACAATTACGCCGAACTGGTCGCACTGTTGGATGCGCACGATATTGGCGTGATCAAAATGGAAGTGGTCCGTAACCAGGGGCCAGAAGACAACTTTTTGCAGAAAGTTCGACAACTGGCCACTGACCGAGGCATTGTGCTGATATTCGATGAGTGCACCTCAGGCTTCAGGCAGACGCTGGGGGGGGTACACAAACTGTACGGCGTGGAGCCAGACATGGCCATGTTTGGCAAAGCGTTAGGCAACGGTTATGCAATCACTGCCATCATTGGCCGCAGGGAAGTCATGGAAGCAGCTCAATCGACCTTCATCAGCAGCACCTTCTGGACAGAGCGCATCGGCCCGTCAGCGGCCCTCAAGACGTTGGAAGTCATGGAGCGGATGCAGTCCTGGGAAACAATCACGCATACAGGTCTGAAAATTCGAGAAGGGTGGCAGTCCTTGGCCGACAAACACAGCCTTGAAATTGAGCACTGGGGCCTGCCTGCCTTGACTGGCTTCACGTTCCGCAGCAACCAGGCATTGGCTTACAAGACTCTGATCACCCAAGAGATGCTGTCCAAGGGATACCTCGCGGGCAACAGTGTTTATGTGTGCACAGATCACACGCCTGACATCCTGCAGGGTTTTTTCGATGCCCTGGACCCGGTATTCGGATTGATTAAAGCGTGCGAGAACGGACGTGACGTGATCTCCTTGCTCAAAGGTCCCGTTTGCCATGGCGGATTCAAGCGCTTGAACTGAGTGCGTGCCGCACACTACCCACGTCTACGAATGAGCTCACAGGACGACATCTTCAAGAATGGCGAAGCTGACCAATGGTTCGCCAGAAACAGGGGGGCCATGGAT
The DNA here is from genome assembly GCF_003061035.1 of Acidovorax sp. HMWF018. Classification (NCBI taxonomy): domain Bacteria; kingdom Pseudomonadati; phylum Pseudomonadota; class Betaproteobacteria; order Burkholderiales; family Comamonadaceae; genus Acidovorax; species Acidovorax sp. HMWF018. Next base: position 12,089 of record NZ_QAIM01000226.1, on the reverse strand, counting down.
CGTCTATCGGATTCGGGTCATGCTCTATCTCACGACATCCGGCTGCTCAGCGGTTGGCTCCAACCTGCTCGAAACGACATCCACAATATCCTCGAAATAGGTTGCTGCAACGGCCAAAAGCTGCAGGCGCTTTGCCGGGAGCTGGATGCGTCGGGCGCGGGGCTCGACCCTTCCAGTCAGGCGGTCGAGGATGGAAACATGCGCATGCAAGGCACGCCCGCCCACCTCATATGTGGCACCGCAGACGCGCTGCCTTTTGACACTGGCCGTTTTGATCTGGTCTATTTCGGTTTTTGCCTGTATCTGATGGACCGCCGGACCTTGCTGCAAGCCTTGTCGGAAGCAGACCGGGTGTTGAGGGCCGGGGGGTTTCTCGCCATCACCGACTTTGATCCCGGCGTCATGCACAAAAGAGCCTATACCCATCGCGAAGGCATCTTCTCTTACAAGCAGGACTACTCAAAGTTTTTCACAGAGAGCGGTTTGTATTATTTGGTATCTAAAGCAGCTTTTTCCCACCAGCAGGCATTTTTTGATCCGGTTGCAGATGAGCGGGTTTCAATGGCGTTGCTTTACAAAGAAATCGACGCGTACCCACTGAAAGCAACAGGATTCTGAACGCCGCGCCCCGGCGGTGCGTTGCTGACGGGGCATGCAATCCACTCGCTTTGTCTGACTTGAGCGACTTCAAACACCATGGTTATGCGCGTAGCGATTCGTGTCGATGCTTCTGCTGCAATCGGCACTGGTCACCTCAAACGCTGCCTGTCGCTGGCGCAGGCGCTGAGCGAATCCGGTGCTGAGATCCGGTTCGTCTGCCGGCACATCGACACTGTTGCAGCACGGTTGATGAATATGGGTGCGCATGCTGAGCACTGGCTACCTGCACCCGCAGAGGCGCTCACACCCCAACCCGATGCTCCACCACACGCCGCCTGGTCCGGTGTGCCACAAGCACAGGACGCGACCGAGACCACCCTAGCCCTGTCTGAATGGCGCCCCGACTGGCTGGTGGTGGACCACTACTCCTTTGACGCCCGGTGGCACCGCGCGGTGCGCGACGCGCTGGGCTGCCGCATGCTGGTAATCGACGACACGGCCGACCGCGCGCTCGACGCCGACGCCCTGTTGGACCACAACTGGGCGCCCGATCACCGCGTGAAGTACGCGGGACGCCTGACGCGTGAACCATGGTGGTTGTGCGGACCACGATTTGCGCTCCTGTCGGCCGCCTACCGGCATGCGCCCCGCTACCGCTTTCACGACCCGGTACGCAGTGCTGGGGTCTTCATGGGAGGCACCGACCCAGGTGGCATTTCAGGCCGCGCACTGGCGGCCTGCCGGAGCGCCGGATTCAGCGGACTGGTGGAAGTGGTGTCCACGTCGGCCAACCCGCATCTGCATGCGTTGCGCGAAGCCTGCGCCCTGGACGGCCGGGCGGCGTTGACACTCGACCACCCCGACCTCGCTACCTTCTTCGCCCGCCACGACCTGCAAATCGGCGCCGGTGGTGGCGCAGCCTGGGAGCGCTGTTGCATCGGTGCTCCAAGTGTGGTGGTGGCATTCGTGGACAATCAGAACGCCGTTGTCAAGGCTCTGGGCTCCTTGGGCGCTGCTGTTGGTTCCAGCCCAGACGCCCTACACCTCTCTAACAGCGTTCGCGCGCTGATCGAAAAACCAGAACTACGCAGGAATATGACCGCCTTGAGTCGTGAAATTGTCGACGGCTATGGGACCCTTCGTGTAGCGATTGCACTGCTTGGCTCAAAAGTGCTGCTGACGCCGGCGAAACAATCTGATGCAAAGATAGCGTTCCCTTGGCGCAATTCTGCGATAACTAGGCGCTTCTTTCGTGACCCAAGGACGTTGACCCTGATCGAGCACATGACTTGGTGGCGCCAGACCCTTTCAAGATCGGATCGAAACCTCCTGATAGCGCGGCTAGGGCGTGTCAAGGTTGGTGTTTTGCGGTTGGATTGGGACGCAGAACGCCAACAAGCGGAGGTTTCTATTTACCTCGATCCAAATTACGCTGGATTGGGGCTGGGCAAACACATGCTACGCCAATTAAGCCTTTGGGTACAAGCTTTAGCTTCCGACCCGAAGCGCCTTGTCGCCGAGATCCACCCGGATAACCTTGCCTCTAGGCGTGCCTTTGAGTCCGCCGGGTACCGCCGCTTGGACGATAGACATTGGCGCCTGGAACTTGCCATATGAAAACTACCATTCCACGGATTGTTATTGCGGCGGCACATGGACGGTACGATGAACTCGAAAAAGCCTTGTGTGGACTTAATCGGTACGAGGTTTTGCGTGTGCGTAGCCGAGATGAGCTGACGATTGAGCGTCTTGAAGCATTCGGCGCCGACTATGTCTTTTTTCCGCACTGGTCGTGGAGGATTCCAGCTTCGGTCTTTGAACGTTTCGAATGCGTAATCTTCCACATGACCGATGTCCCATTTGGGAGAGGCGGATCACCACTGCAGAATCTGGTGATCCGTGGCATCGAGAACACCGTGCTCACGGCACTCAGGTGTTCGCAAGAGGTGGATGCAGGACCCGTCTACCTGAAACTACCGTTGTCAACCTTAGGCACAGCGGAAGAAGTTTTCATCCGAGCGTCTTTTCTTATGCTGCCGATGATGATCCGCATCGTTGACGAGCGCATAGAGCCTTACGCGCAATCTGGTGAACCCACATTTTTTCGGAGACGTACGCCCGAGCAGGGGAATCTGCAGTCGATGAGCTCTCTGACGGACCTCCACGACTTCATACGCATGCTGGATGCAGACGGCTATCCCCATGCTTTCTTGGATGTCGGAGTATTTCGGCTACGCTTCAGGCGGTCTTCCTTAAGCCCGAATTCAGTTAAGGCAGATGTCGTATTCACATACCTGAACCAAGAGGACCAAAATTGAAACAGAACTGTGCCTTGGTTATTGCCGCTCATCCCGATGACGAAGTATTGGGGTGTGCAGGAACTGTCGCAGAACTGTGTGCCCAAGGCTGGGAAGTCCACCATTTGATACTCGCAGAGGGCGCAGCGAGCAGACTGCTCACAGCGGGCGAGCGGATCTGTTTAAGTAATGAGATTTCCGCCTTGCAGCAATCGGCACAGAAAGCAGCCAACGCACTGGGAGTGAGAAGCGTGGAATTTGGCGATTTCCCCGACAACAGGATGGATGGCGTCAATTTATTAGACATCGTCAAGCGTATCGAGTCGACCATTGAGTCCTTGCGCCCAATTCGGGTCTATACCCACCAAGCTTGGGATGTAAACGTTGACCATCGCATGGTTCATGAAGCAGTAGCTGCAGCCACACGTCCCACACCGGGTCATCCTGTGAAGCAATTACTGTATTTCGAAGTCCCGTCGAGCACCGAATGGCGTACATCGGGAGCCCCCACGGCGTTTTACCCCAACTACTTCGTCGACATCTCAAGGAGACTTGATGTCAAGCGCAACGCACTGGAGGCGTATGCCACAGAAATGCGAACATTTCCACATCCTCGCTCTGTAGAGGCGGTAATGCACCTTGCGGCGTGGCGTGGCGCAACGGTTGGCGTAGCTGCAGCAGAAGCATTTCAGGTCGGTCGATGGATCGAATGCCCCGTTCAAATTGAACAGTAACTTTCTTTCATCGCCGATGAAAATACTCGACCGCACCATCAGCCCCGGCCACCGCCCCTACCTTATCGCCGAGATGTCTGGCAACCACAACCAGTCGCTGGAACGTGCGCTGGCCATCGTGGATGCCGCCGCCGCGCACGGTGCTGACGCCATCAAGCTGCAGACCTACACCGCCGATACCATGACGCTGAACCTGTGCATGCCCGGCTTCACGATTGACGACCCCAAAAGTCTATGGGCGGGGCGCCAGTTGTACGAGCTGTATGCGGAAGCCCATACCCCTTGGGAATGGCACGTGCCAATCATGGAGCGCGCTGCCAGCCACGGTGTGCATTGTTTCAGCACACCGTTCGATTTCAGTTCGGTAGACTTTCTTGAATCGCTGAATGTGCCGGCATACAAGATTGCCTCGTTCGAGAACACCGACCTGCCGCTGATCCGCCGCGTGGCGGCTACCGGCAAGCCCATAATCATGTCCACCGGCATGGCCACGGCAGGCGAGATTGATGAGGCCGTGCGCGCTGCGCGCGACGCCGGATGCCGTGACCTTGTGCTGCTCAAGTGCACCAGCACTTACCCGGCGAGTGCCGACAACACCAATATTTCGACCATCCCGCACATGCGCACTCTGTTCGGCTGCGAAGTCGGTCTGTCGGATCACACCCTGGGTTGCGGCGTGGCGGTGGCGGCTACAGCTTTAGGCGCAACGGTGATCGAAAAGCACTTTACTCTGCACCGCGCCGACGGTGGTGTAGATTCTTCTTTCTCGATGGAGCCTCAGGAGCTGCTTCAGTTGCGTGAAGAGACAGAGCGTGCTTGGCAGGCACTGGGGCAAGTGAGCTACGGCCCTACAGCAGCCGAGATGAAGTCACTTGCTTTTCGCCGATCGCTCTACATCGCGAAGGACTTGCAGGCCGGTGAGGTGCTCACCTCTGAAAACCTGCGCTGTGTGCGGCCCGGATTCGGTCTGGCGCCCAAGCATCTGGGCAGTCTATTGGGTTTGTCCATCGGACAAGATGTGAAGGCCGGCACCCCCATGGCATGGTCGCTGCTAGGTGAAGGCCAGGACTCGTGAGCGCCGTGCTACCCTGTGTCACGCAACCGATATGCCCGTGAGCAGTGTGCAGCCTATGAGCAACCGTTGGCTGCAGCTGCCGATCGACCTAGCACTGGTTGCACTTGGCTGGTGGCTTGCGTTCTGGCTCCGCTTCAACCTCGAGACACCCGATGAATTCCAGGCCATGATGGTTGACACCCTGCCATGGCCGTTGCTCGGGTTTGGTACGAGTCTGCTGGTATGGGGGGTGTACCGCCACATCTGGCGCTATACCAGCGTGGCCGAACTCACGCGCCTTGTATATGGCGTGGTGTTCGCCGGTTTGTTGTCTGCGTCTGCAGTGCTGATGCTGCGAGTCGGGTCTTTCCCGCGCTCGGTGCTGCTGTTGCATCCCATGTTGGTGTTGCTGCTTTTGGGCGGTGCCCGCATCAGCGCCCGACTGTTGCTGGTCAACCGTGGGCAAAGTGCACCTACCGGCAAGCCCTTGCTGCTGGTGGGTTCGGTTCAAGACGCAGCAGCAGCACTGCCTGCGTTGCGCGGGATGCGGCTGTGGTCGCCGGTGGGTATCGTAAGTCCCATCGCCGCCGAAAAAGGCCGCAGCCTGCAGGGACTGAGTGTGCTGGGAGGTTTGGGCGACCTCTCCCATATTGCTGCGCGCACCCAAGCGGTAGCCGCCCTTGTGGTCTTGGCCACAGGGTCTGATGCCCGGCGAGAAGTGCTCATGGGTGCTAGCGAAGCGAGTCTGCCCCTTTTGACAATGCCGCGGCCAGACGAATGGCTGCGCGCTGAAGATGGTCAACCTAGGCGTATCGAGCTGGAGGACTTGCTGGGTAGAGCGCCTGTGGCGCTGGATGAAAAGGGCCTGTCTGATCTCATTGCCGGAGAGACGGTGCTGGTCACCGGTGCAGGAGGTTCGATTGGGTCTGAATTGTGTCGCCAGATTGCGCGCTTTGGTGTTGCGCGGCTTGTGTGTGTTGACGTGTCCGAATACGCCATCTACCAACTGGAGCAAGAGCTACGCAGGGCTCATCCCCAAATGCAAGGGCTTTACTACACCGCCAACGTCCGAGAATATGAGCGATTGCTTGCCATCGCTCAGCTCCACCGACCGACGGTGGTATTTCATGCTGCCGCCTACAAGCATGTTCCCTTGATGGAGTCTTTGAACGAGGTGGAAGCCCTGCGCACCAATGTGTTGGGAACGTTGAATGCTGCTCGCGCCGCCGGCGCTGTCAGAGCTACGCGTTTTGTGCTGATATCCACCGATAAAGCGGTCAACCCGACCAACGTCATGGGTGCGAGTAAACGGCTCGCTGAACTGGTCATGCAGTCGGTGGCTAGCGAATGCGAAAGCACGCGTTTTGTGGCCGTGCGTTTTGGAAACGTGTTGGGTTCCAGTGGCTCGGTTGTTCCGTTGTTTTCTGCGCAGATCGCACGTGGCGGTCCTGTAACAGTCACGCATCCGGACATTGTTCGTTACTTCATGACGATTCCGGAAGCTGCCCAACTGGTTCTGCAGGCTGGTTTGATGGGGCAATCAGGGCAGATTTTTGTGCTGGACATGGGAGAGCCCGTCAAAATCCTTGATCTCGCGAAGATATTGATACGGTTGTCTGGCAAAAACGAGCAGGAAATTCCTGTGGTGTTCACAGGGCTCAGACCCGGAGAGAAACTCTACGAAGAGCTTCTTGCCAATGGCGAAACCACTATTCCGACACCACATCCCAAACTGCACGTGGCCAAAACCAGCTCACCGGGCCGCCTGAACCCGGAGATGGTCTGCAGCGATATTGACAGTTTAGGCGTTGCCCCGGCAGCTTCGTCGCTGCGTGCCTGGCTCCAGGGTCTGGTACCTGAATACTCAGTGCGTTGACTCAAGCTGCCGCCTGTGTCTCTCGCGCTACTGCGCGATCCCCGTCCGCTCCAGCACATCCCCCACCAGTTCCAGGCGGACCAGGGGGTTGTCCAGCTCCATCAACCGCTGTTTCAGCTCAAGTGGCACTGGCAGCAGTTCGCACCATCGGTTCGCCACCCAACCGCAATCGTTCAGTTGTGCTGCAGTGGGGGTGACCAAGTGGGGCATGTCTGGGTCGCGTACCTGCAGCGTGTGTAAGACCTGCGCCAATGCAGTTGAAGCCTTTTTGAGATCGTCCGGAACCGGTACTGTCAGATCCTGTTCGACGTGATCGACGTCAGCAATCCAAAGGCCGTGCTGCAGGTGATGGCGTTGAGTGATACGAAAACGCTGGCTACCACGGCATAGCAGGGTGACCAATCCGGGCTGGGGTGTCTCCAATTGCTCGATGATGGCCAAGGTACCGATGTCGTTGAAGCGTTCTTCTGGCGCTCCGGCTTGGCGCACTTCCTGGCCTTGGGTGAGTGCAACCACCCCGAAGGGGGCGCCTGTCCGGTGGCACTTGCGCACCATGTCCAGGTAGCGCACCTCAAACACCCTCAGAGCTAGCACTCCGTCCGGGAACAAGACAGAGCCCAGGGGGAAAAGTGGCAGGGACGACAAGGTGAGAGGTGGGGTCATGGGCGCGTGGATGCCTTCGCCCGCTATCATCCCATGACACCGTCGGCTTTTGCTGCACACCACTGTTTTTGTCTCATCCATGCTCTATCAGATCGCCTCTTTCCTGCTCGATGTTGTTGGCGGCTTGCTGACCGGAGCCTGCCTTTTGCGGCTGTACATGCAGTGGCAGCGGGTGCCGTTCTCCAACCCGGTCGGTGGGTTGGTGTTTGCGTTGACCGACTGGTTGATCATGCCGCTGCGACGGGTGATCCCCCCTGCGGGGCGTTGGGATGTGTCCAGTCTGGTGGCTGCGATGCTGGTGCAGCTGGTGCAGTACGCGTTGTTGACCTTGCTGCTCGGTGCGGGATCGGCATGGGCGTGGTTGCCCTGGCTGGCCTTGTTCGGGCTGCTGCGCGTGGCGGTCTCGGGGCTGATCGGCCTGCTGATTGTCTATGCCGTCCTGTCCTGGGTACAGGGTGGCCGTTCACCGCTGGCGGATGTGATCGCGCGCCTGTGTGAACCCGTGTTGCGTCCTTTTCGGCGCGCCATTCCGCTGATGGGCGGCTTCGACCTGTCGCCATTGGTGGCGCTGGTGGCGCTGCAGGTCGTGATGATTGTTCTGGGCCATTTGCAGGCCAGTGTGATGCGTTAAGCATCCCAAAGGCCCGATGCGCCAGCCAAATATGCGCTGTTTGCTATTGAAAATATAGCAATGGCGTGGTGAGGCCTCGCTCAGTCCCCTTTTCGGGGACCGGGTATTTACATCACCGCGTCAGCAGGCAGTCGTTGCAGCATGGCTAAACTGCTGGCCACGGTGTTGCGCAGTTCGCGGCGGTCGCAGATGAAGTCCACCGCGCCCTTGGTTTGCAGGAACTCTGCACGCTGGAAGCCCTCGGGCAGGGTCACGCGCACGGTGGATTCGATCACGCGCGGGCCAGCAAAGCCGATCAGCGCCTTGGGCTCGGCAATCACGATGTCGCCCACAAAGGCAAAACCTGCGCTCACGCCACCCATGGTGGGGTCGGTCAGCACACTGATGTAGGGCAGGCCCTTCTTGGCCAGGCGGGTCAGCGCTGCGTTGGTCTTGGCCATCTGCATGAGCGACAGCAGGCCTTCCTGCATGCGGGCGCCGCCGGTGGCGGTAAAGCAGATGAAGGGCACCTTTTGCTCGATGGCGGTTTCCACGCCACGCACAAATCGCTCGCCCACCACGGAGCCCATGGAGCCGCCCATGAAGTCGAACTCGAAGCAGGCGGCGACCACGTTGATGCTCTTGACCGCGCCGCCCATCACGATGAGGGCGTCGGTCTCGCCGGTGTTCTCCAGGGCTTCCTTCAGGCGCTCGGGGTACTTGCGGCTGTCCTTGAACTTGAGCGCGTCTACGGGCAGCACTTCCTGGCCGATTTCGTAGCGGCCTTCAGCATCCAGAAATGCGTCCAGTCGGGCGCGCGCGCCGATGCGGTGGTGGTGGCTGCAGTGGGGGCACACATTCTGGTTGTGCTCCAGGTCGGCCTTGTAGAGCACCGTCTCGCAGCTCGGGCACTTGATCCACAGGCCTTCGGGCACCTGACGGCGCTCGGTGGGGTCGGTTTGCTGGATTTTGGCGGGCAGAAGTTTTTCGAGCCAGGACATGGTGTTCTCCTCTTCAGTGGCGCGACCTGCTACAAAGCCCGTAGGCGTTTGCGGGGCAGGCCGGGTGTGAATCTGTCGGCGCACCCCGCAGGATGCGCCGGGCTGCATTATGCGACTAGGCGTCCAGGGCCTTGCGGATGCCGCGCAGGAAGTCGATGGTCAGGGGCACCACCTTGGCGTGCTCCTGGTCTTCAATCAACTGGATGATGCGGCTGCCGATGACCACGGCATCGGCCACCTTGCCGATGGCCTGGGCGGTGGCGGCGTCGCGGATGCCGAAGCCCACACCCACCGGGATGGTCACGTGCTGGCGAATACGGGGCAGCATCTGCTCCACCGCCGCCGTGTCCAGCGCGCCTGAGCCGGTCACGCCCTTGAGCGATACGTAGTACACATAGCCGCTGGCCACGCGCGCCACCTGGGCCATGCGCTCATCCGTGCTGGTGGGGGCCAGCAGGAAGATCAGGTCCATGCCGTGCGCGCGCAGGCTGGCGGCAAAGGCTTCGCATTCTTCGGGCGGGTAGTCCACGATGAGCACGCCGTCCACGCCCGCAGCGGCAGAGTCGCGCACAAACGCACCTTCGCCGTGCTTCTGGTCGTAGCGTTCCACAGGGTTGGCATAGCCCATCAACACCACTGGCGTGGTGCTGTTGCGCTTGCGGAACTCACGCACATGGTCGAGCACCTGCACCATGCCAATGCCCAGGCTGAGGGCTTTTTCACCCGCCTTCTGGATCACCGGGCCATCGGCCATGGGGTCGGAAAAGGGCACGCCCAGCTCGATCACGTCGGCACCGGCCTCGACCATGCCGTGCATGAGCGCGGGGGTGATGTCGGCAAACGGGAAACCGGCGGTCACATAAGGAATCAGCGCCTTGCGGCCCTGTGCTTGCAGGGCAGAAAAGGTGGATGCGATACGGCTCATTTATTTCACCAACTTGATGGGTTGCTCGCCGCCCTTGACGGACTGCCCCTGGCAGCTGGGTCGGCAGTAAAAGTCGGCGCCACTGAGATCGGCCACAGTACCAATGTCCTTGTCGCCCCTGCCCGAGAGGTTGACCAGGATCGACTGGTCTGGGCGCATGGTTTTGGCCAGCTTCATGGCGTAGGCCACGGCGTGACTGGATTCGAGTGCGGGGATGATGCCCTCGGTGCGGCACAGGTAGTGGAAGGCGTCCAGCGCTTCCTGGTCGGTGATGCCGACGTATTCGGCGCGGCCGATTTCCTGCAACCAGGCGTGCTCCGGGCCCACGCCGGGGTAGTCCAGGCCTGCGCTGATGCTATGGGTTTCGGTGATCTGGCCGTTGTCATCCTGCAGGATGAAAGTGCGGTTGCCGTGCAGCACACCCGCGCTGCCCTTTTGCAGCGATGCCGAGTGTTTGCCCGACTCCAGGCCTTCGCCCGCAGCCTCCACGCCGATGAGGCGCGTTTTCTCGAAAGGGATGTAAGGGTGAAAGATACCCATGGCATTGCTACCACCACCCACGCACGCGATAACCGCATCGGGTTGGTCGCCCAGCACCTTTTGCTCGGCCAGCATGCTGGGCATTTGCTCAATGCATTCCTTGCCGATCACGCTCTGGAAGTCGCGCACCATCATGGGGTAGGGGTGCGGGCCCGCTACCGTGCCGATGATGTAGAAGGTGTTGTCCACATTCGCCACCCAGTCGCGCATGGCGTCGTTCAGGGCGTCCTTCAAGGTCTTGCTGCCAGACTCCACAGGCACCACTGTGGCGCCCAGCAGCTTCATGCGGTACACGTTGGGGCTTTGGCGCTTCACGTCTTCGGCACCCATGTAAACAACGCATTCGAGCCCATAGCGCGCGCAGATGGTGGCAGTGGCCACGCCGTGCTGGCCTGCACCCGTCTCGGCAATCACGCGGGGCTTGCCCATGCGCTTGGCCAGCATGGCTTGGCCGATCACGTTGTTGATCTTGTGCGCGCCTGTGTGGTTCAGGTCTTCGCGCTTGAGGTAGATCTGCGCGCCGCCCATCTCGCGGCTGGTGCGCGCGGCATGATAGATGGGGGAGGGGCGACCCACGAAGTGCTTGAGTTCGTAATGGAATTCAGCCAGAAATTCAGGGTCGTTCTGGTAGCGCGCGTAAGCCTCGCGCAGCTCCTGGATGGCGTGGGTCAGGGTTTCGCTGACGAAGCTGCCACCATACGGGCCGAAATGACCGGAAGCATCAGGTTGCTGATAGGAATTCATGGGGGTTCTTTGCAAGTTGTGCATCGGCCGCACGCACGGCGGCAACGAAGCGTTGGATCTTCACGGCGTCCTTGATGCCCTTGACGGGTTTGCCATCAGGACCATCGGCTTCGACGCCGGAACTGACATCAACCGCCAGCGAGAGACCCCGCGGGCGGACTTGCAAAATGCCATCGGTCACGTTTGCAGGCGTGAGTCCACCAGACAAAACGAGGTGAGAGCTGACGCTTGGTGGAAGGAGTGACCAATTGAATGCCTTGCCGCTGCCGCCAAACCCTTCGACATGGGCGTCGAGTAGGATGGCTTGGGCGTGAGAGTAATCGTGGGCGTATTTTACGAGGTCAAACTGCGCCGCTCCATCACCGAGGGGAATTCGGGCTGCCCGCAGGTAGGGGCGTGCCCCCTGGTGGGTGGCAGCCATGCAGTCCTGTGGCGTCTCATCACCATGGAATTGCACCGTGGCGCCAGCAATCATTGCACTGGCCGCTATCACATTAGGAGTGGATTCGTTCACGAACAGCAGCACGGGCGTGACAAACGGCGGCAGGCGCCGTGCCAACTGCGCGGCCCGTGGGGGGGTGACCGACCGTGGGCTGGGGGCGTAGAGCACAAAACCCACCGCATCGGCGCCCGCAGCCACAGCTGCATCCACGTCTTCCTCGCGGGTCAGCCCGCAGATCTTGATGCGGGTGCGTGCGTTGGCAGACGCCTGGAAAGGGGCGTGGAGGCGTTGACTGTCTGCGGGGGGCGTTGTGGTCGGTGTGGTGGCCTGGTTCATGGAAGCCAATCATACGCAGCCGTGCGCTGGGGTAGCCCCCAGGCGGCGTCGTAGACGGGCCCTTGAAAGTACAACCCGTCTGGCGAGAATGTCGGCGCAGCCACCTTGCGGGACTGGGCTGCCAGCACCTCGGCCATCCATTCGGCAGGCTGCGTGCCCTGGCCGATGGTGATCAGGCAGCCCATGATATTGCGGATCATGTGGTGCAAGAAGGCGTTGGCTTCGAATTCAAAACGCCAGTAACAGGGGCTCCAGCCCAGTTCGGGG
>NZ_QAIM01000225.1:0-3436 GCF_003061035.1 Acidovorax sp. HMWF018 | reverse complement strand
AGCGGCGCCCCGGCGGCGATCAACTGACGCACCACGCCGTCGTGCCCCAGGTGGGCGGCGGCGATCAGGGCCGTGCCGTCGTAGCGGCTGGTCACCTGTTGGGCGCTGGCGCCCAGCTGCAGCAGCACGCGCAGCGTGGCCTCGTCGTCGGCCACGGCGGCGATGGTCACGGCGTCGTAGCGGTCGTTCTCCAGCGCATTCAGGTCGGCTCCAGCCTGGGCAAGCGCGCGGATGGCATCGGCCTGCCGCGCATAGGTGGCCACATGCAGTGGCGTGCGGCCGTAGCCTTCGCGGGCATTCACGTCGGCCCGCGCTGCGATCAGCTGGGTGAGCCTGGGCACATCGCCCCGCGCCGCAGCGGCATGCAGGCCCTGGTAGGCCGCTGTTTCGGCCGCCGTGGGTGGCACCTGGGCCTGGGCCGGGGTGGCACAGGCCAGTGCGGCGGCCAGGGCGAAAACAAGATTCCACGGCTTCATGAGGGCCTCCGTTGAATGCTCAGTTGCCTGTGGTGGGGCTGGCTTACTTCAGCAAATCCTGCACCTTGGCAATGCCCGCCACCGCGCACTGCTCGTCCAGGTGGCCGCCGGGTGCACCGCCCACGCCCACAGCGCCGATCACCTCGTTGCCCACCTTCACCGGCACGCCGCCGCCCAGCAGCAGGTAGCCGGGGATGTTCACGAGGTTGGCCGCAGCGGGGTTCTTCTGCGCGCCTTCCATCATGGCCAGCGTGGTGTTCTTGGCCGATGCCGAGGTGTAGGCCTTGAGGCGGCTGGCTTCCAGCGTGTGGGGGCCGGCGTTGTCGGCGCGCTGCACCGCGCGTACGGTGCCTGCGCGGTCCACCACGGTGGCCGTGACGGCGTAGCCGTTGGCGGTGCAGGTGGCCACGGTTTGCGCGGCGATCTGCGTGGCCAGGTCCAGCGACATGTTCTTTTCGGTGCGCACGCCTTCGGCGCTGGCGGCGGTGGCGATCAGGGACAGGGTGAGGGCGGCGACGGTGGCGAGGCGGTTTTGCATGGTGTTCTCCGGTGTTTCTGGGTCGGTGCCACCCGTTGTGGCGCCGTGGGAGAACTGTAGAAATGGCCGCCGTTTTCGGCCATTCGGGCGGCTACGCGCGGGCCTCCGTAGAACTACGGAAAGCCCGCCAAGGGGCAGCTCACGCGGCCGCGTCCACCAGCGCCGCGTAGCGCCGGATCAGCTGCGCCAGCGACTCGGCCCCCAGCTTGGCAAACAGGTTGGCGCGGTGTGTTTCCACCGTGCGGGGCGATAGTTCGAGCGCCCGGCCGATTTCCTTGTTGGTCAGACCCTCCACGATCAGTCCCAGCACCTCGCGCTCGCGGGCCGAGAGCTGCGCAAAACGCTCGCGCGCCTGCTGGTCGGCCTGGTGGCGTTCGCGCGAGCGCACATGCTGGCGCACGGCGTTTTGCAGGGCTTCGATCAGCACTTCGTCGTCCACCGGCTTTTCCAGAAACTCGGCCGCGCCGGTCTTGAACGCGCGGCGGCACATCTCCACCGTGCCGTGGCCGGTGAGCAGGATCACGGGCTGGTCCACGCCCTGCGCCAGCAGTTGCTCCAGCACCGTGAGGCCGCTGATGCCCGGCATGCGCACATCCAGCACGATGGCGCCGATGCTGGCGCGGTCAAACCCGGCCATGAACGACTGCGGGTCGGCCCAGGTCTGCACGCGCAGGCCCACGGTGCTGATGAGCAGGGAGAGGCCCTCGCGCACGGCAGCATCGTCGTCCACCAGATGGATCAGGGGCGAGAGGGAGGGGGCGCTATCGGTCATCGGTGGGTGGTGCGACGTTGAGGGTCAGCACAAACTCAGCCCCCCGTTGGGCGGCGGATGGGGGCGTGGCTTCGGGCGCCAGGCTCAGCTGCGCGCCCATGGCCTGCGCCAGGCTCTCGCACAGCGTGAGGCCCAGGCCCAGGCCGCCGTTGCGTGTGGTGTAGAAGGGCTCGAACAGGTGCTGGCGTGCTTCGGGCGGGATGCCGGGGCCGTGGTCGCGCACCGAAAGCGCCACCTGTCCGGCCCCAGCCTGCGCCATTGCAAGGTGCAGCTGGCGTTCAGCGAGGGGCACTTGCTCCAGCGCCTGCAGCGCGTTCATCAGCAGGTTGTGGATGATCTGTTGCAGGGCCACGGGTTCGGCCAGCACCGGGGGCAGGTCTGCGGCGGCCAACACCTCGGGCACCACGCCGCGCTGTGCCAGCTCGGGCTCCAGCAGGTGCAGCACGTCCTGCACGGCGGTGGGCAGTGCCAGGGGCTGGGCCTGACCGGCCAGGTCGGGCCGCTCCACCAGGCGGCGCAGGCGGCCCACCACGGTGGATGCGCGGCGCGCCTGCTCCACGGCGCGGGCCATGGCGGTCTGTGCGGTGTCGAGGTCGGGTGGGTCGTCGGCCAGCAGGCGCTGGGCGGCCTGGGTGCTGGACAGGAGGGCGGTCAGCGGCTGGTTCAGCTCGTGGGCCATGCCAGCGGCCAATTCGCCCAATGTGTTCAGCCGCGCCACCTGGCCCAGGCGCAGCAGCTCTTCGGCCCGCTGGCGCGCCACGCGCTGGCGCCACAGTGCGCGGCCTGCGGTCCACAGCGCTGCGGTCAGCAGGCACCAGCCCAACATGCGCCACCAGGGCAGTTCGTGCAGGCCCACGGTGCGGCGGGCCACCACGTCCAGCGGCTGGCTGGCGGCGGCCAGCAGTTTGTGAAAGTCGTAGGTGCGTATGCCGCTGCCCTGGTCGGCCTGGCCGGGCTGCACCACAAAAGCCGTGCCGCCGTGCTCCAGCGTCACGCGCACCGGGCTGGCGGCCATGTCCATGGGCCACTCGTCGGCGGGGATGGTGGTGCGCAGGTCGATGTGCAGCGCATAGCTGGCTGGCGTGCCCGCCAGCACCAGGTAGTAACGGCCTGCGGGCAGGTTCAGGCCTGCCGTAGCGGCGTGGCCGGTGCGCCGTGAGGTGGCCTCGGCGGCTGTCAGCTCGGCCTGCAGTGCGGGCGGCCAGTCGCTGTGGGCCGAGCGCTGCAGCACCGCCAGGATCTGCGGGTACACCGACGTGAGGCGGGGCAGGGGCGATGCCGCGTTGTGCAGGTCATCCGCCGCAGCGGCTGGCTGCAGCAGCGCCAGCGTGGCCATGATGGCGTCGTGCTGCACCACGCGCTGGCTCAGCAGCCGGTGCACGATGCGCGCGTCGGTCTCAAATGCCGCGTGCAGCTGCTGCAGGCGGTCCACCACCAGCCAGCCGCAACCGATGCAGGCCACTGCCACCCACAACAGCAGGCTGGGCAGGTGCAGAGCGTGTCGGGGCAAAAGGCGGCGCCAGGCGGGGAGCATGCGCGGATTCTGGCATGGGGGCCTTAGGGCAACGCTGATTAAGGTCCACCATTGAGAGGGGTCAAACGTTATCCGCAGATGAAGCAGCAGACCTTGGCAATGGCCGCAGATCAAGA
>NZ_QAIM01000224.1:0-2667 GCF_003061035.1 Acidovorax sp. HMWF018 | reverse complement strand
CACTGCCCGTGATCCTGCTGACCGCACACGGCACCATTCCCGATGCGGTGGAGGCCACGTCGCGCGGGGTGTTCACCTACCTCACCAAGCCCTACGACGGCAAGGAGCTGCTGGAGAAGATTGCGCAGGCGCTGGCGCTCAGCGCCCCTGCCGTTGCGCAGCCGCATGCCGACGAGGACTGGCGGACCGAGATCGTGAGCCGGTCGCACCGCATGACGGACCTGTTGTCCGAGGCATACATGGTCGCTCAGTCCGACGCCAGCGTGCTGCTGCGCGGCGACAGCGGCTCGGGCAAGGAGTTGCTGGCGCGCGCCATCCACCGTGCCAGCCCGCGTGCGGCCCGCCCGTTTGTGGCCGTCAACTGTGGCGCCATCCCCGAGGCGCTGCTGGAGTCCGAGCTATTCGGCCACGTCAAAGGCGCCTTCACCGATGCGGTGAGCAACCACAAGGGGCTGTTCCAGGCGGCGGATGGCGGCACCCTGCTGCTGGACGAGATTGGCGACATGCCCCCGGCCCTGCAGGTCAAGCTGCTGCGGGTGTTGCAGGAGCGCGCCGTGCGCCCCGTGGGCGCCAGCCAGGCCACGCCCATCGACGTGCGCATCATCTCGGCCACGCACCGGGACCTGGAGGCCGCCATGGCGAGCGCGCAGTTCCGCGAGGACCTGTATTACCGGCTGAACGTGGTGTCGCTGGTGCTGCCCACCCTGGCCGAGCGGCGCGAGGACATTGCGCTGCTGGCCAATCACTTTCTGGACCGCCTGTCCCGCAAATACGACAAGCGCCTGTCCGGCTTTGCGCCTGAGGCGCTCAAGGCACTGACCACCGCCGCCTGGCCAGGCAACGTGCGCCAGCTCTACAACGTGGTCGAGCAGGTGTGCGCCCTGTCCACCACCCCCCTGGTGCCGCTGACACTGGTGCAGCGCGCGCTGCGCACCCCGTCCACCCAGGTGCTGAGCTTTGCCGAAGCCCGCCAGCGTTTCGAGCGCGAGTACCTGGTGGGCCTGCTCAAGATGACCGACGGCAACGTGGCCGATGCGGCGCGGCTGGCGCAACGCAACCGCACCGAGTTCTACCGCCTGCTGCAAAAGCACGCGCTGACGCCTGGACAGTTCAAGCAGGATGCAGGCGATGCGGACGATGTCGTGGATGAGCGACACGAGTAAGTCATTGATTTACAGGGTATTTTGATCAAAGCACCCACCCCTTGTCGCCATCCGGCGACAAAAAGCGGGGACTGACCGGCGCCCACAGGCCATTGCACAACTGCTTACACGCAGAGCCCTCTCCAAACCATTGATTTCAAAGCCTTTTTCGCAGCTGGCACAGGGTTTGCCCTATGCCTGCCATGCACGCAGTTTTTCCCTCCTTTTTTCGCCAGATCGGCAGGCGCGCAGGGCCCGCAATAGCCCTGGCCACCGCCCTGATGGCCGGGGGCGCGCACGCACAGGGCTTTGACTTCGAGAGCGTGACCCGCCTCGCCCGCGACCGCGCCAGCCAACCCTACCGACCCGTGAGCGACAAGCTCCCGGCCGACCTCGCACAGCTCAACTACGACCAGGTGCGCGACATCCGCTGGCGCCCCGATCGCGCCCTGTGGCGGGCCGACAAGCTGCCCTACGAGGCCATGTTCTTCCATCTGGGGCTGTACCAGAAAGAGCCGGTACTGATCAACGAGGTGACGCCGCAGGGCGTGCGCCACATCCCCTACAGCCGCGCGGACTTTGACTACGGCAAGAACCAGCTGCGGCCCGAGGCTTGGGGCGACCTGGGCTTTGCAGGCTTTCGGCTGCACAACCACCTGAACTCCAGTGCCTACAAGGACGAGCTGGTGGTCTTCCAGGGCGCCAGCTACTTCCGCGCTCTGGGCAAAGGCCAGCAGTACGGCCTGTCGGCGCGCGGGCTGGCCATCGACACCGTGGGCGGCCGGGGCGAGGAGTTCCCCCGCTTCACCGAGTTCTGGCTGGTGCGGCCCGACCCGCTGTCCACCCAGGTCACGGTGTACGCACTGCTCGACTCGCCACGCGCCACGGGCGCCTACCGTTTCGACATCCAGCCCGGCGCGCAGACCACCACCACGGTGCGCAGCCGCATTTTTGTGCGCGCCGCCTCCGGCAACCCATCCATCGCCACACTGGGCGTTGCGCCGCTGACCAGCATGTTCTTCTTCGGCGAGAACCAGCCACGCAAGGAAGACTTCCGCCCCGAAGTGCATGACTCCGACGGACTCATGGTGGCTACGGGCGAAGGCGAATGGCTGTGGCGCCCGCTGCAGAACCCCCGGCAAACGCTGGTCACCTCGTTCGCCACCAGGAACCCCAAGGGCTTTGGACTGATGCAGCGCGACCGCCAGTGGAGCAGCTACGAGGATGTGGAAGCCCGCTACGAACGCCGCCCCAGCGCCTGGGTGCGCCCGCTGCATGACTGGGGGGCCGGCCGCGTGGAGCTGGTGCAGCTGAACACCCCGGACGAAACCCACGACAACGTCGTCGCGTATTGGGTGCCCGCCCAGATGCCAGCCCCCGGCCAGCCGCTGGAATTTGCCTATGAACTGAGCTGGCAGGGCGATGAGCAGCAGCGCCCACCCAGCGCCTGGGCCACCCAATCGCGCCGCGGCATGGGCTACACCAAGTTGTCGGCCCAGGAACTGCGCCAGCAGGTGCAGTACGT
>NZ_QAIM01000223.1:11906-14425 GCF_003061035.1 Acidovorax sp. HMWF018 | reverse complement strand
GCCGCGCACCACGCCTTCGGTGAAGTACAGCCAGATCACCAGGCTGACCCAGCGGTAGGTGTACATGCGGTTTTTCAGGATGCCTGCCAGCGGGATGCACAGCGGCAGGGCCTTGATCGCCAGCCAGGTGCCGCCTGGGCGCAAGGGGGCCAGCACCAGTTCCCAGGCCAGGCACAGAACAATCAGGGCGAGCAGGCTGCCGGTGGCTACCCAGCGTGTGGCGGCAACGCCGTTGTCGGACGGTGTGAGAGGGGAGGCAGGGGCGGTGGGAGAGTCGGTCATTGGGGTGGCATCATATCGGCCATGCCTTTTTCCATACAGACAGTAGCGTCGCGCACCGAGGCGTTGATCAATGAGCTGTCGCACTTCCCATGGAAGACCACGGCCCAGACGCTGCGTGAGCGCTTTCGTGAGGACCACCTGGGCCTCACGGCCAGCAGCCTCACCTTCACCACCATCCTGGCGCTGGTGCCGTTTTTTACGGTGGCGCTGGCGGTGTTCACCGCATTTCCCATCTTCGGCAAGCTGCAGGACGCGCTGCAGGGCTGGCTGGTCAGCAGCCTGGTGCCCGACAGCATCTCGCGGCAGGTGTTGGGCTACCTCACGCAGTTTGCGGCCAAGGCCAGCAGCCTGGGGGTGGCGGGGTTCAGCATCCTGCTGGCCACGGCGCTGGCGCTGATCCTGACCATCGACCGTACGCTCAACGACATCTGGCGCGTGCAGCGCCTGCGGCCGCTGGGACAGCGTGTGCTGATCTACTGGGCGGCCATCACGCTCGGCCCGTTGCTGATGGGCGCGAGCTTGGCCCTCACTTCGTATGTGATGTCGGCCTCCGGCGGGCTGGTCAAGCGCCTGCCGGATGGCGTGCAGTTGCTGTTCGATTCGATCCAGTTTGTGGTGCTGGCGGGCGGCATGGCGTCGCTGTACCACTATGTGCCCAACACGCCGGTGAAATGGCGGCACGCCTGGACGGGCGGCTTTTTTGTCGCGGTGTGCATCGAGCTGGCCAAGAAGGTGCTGGCGGTGTACCTGGGCAAGGTGCCCACCTACTCGGTGGTGTACGGCGCGTTTGCCACGCTGCCCATCTTGCTGGTCTGGATCTATGTGGCCTGGGTCATCGTGCTGCTGGGTGCTGTGGTGACCGCGTACCTGCCCAGCCTGCTGGCGGGGGTGGCGCGGCGCGGCACGGTGGCGGGCTGGACGTTTCAGCTGGCGGTGGAGGTGCTGCAGGCGCTGCACCGTGCGCGCCAGCAGCCCATCAAGGGCCTGCGCCCCAGCCAGCTGGCCCAGTTGCTGCGGGTCGATGGATTGCAGCTGGAGCCCGTGCTGGAAGCCCTGACCGCGCTGGACTGGGTTGGACAGGTGGCCGATGCTGCGGTGAGTGCGGCCGACGTGCCCGAGTCCCGCTATGTGCTGCTGGCCGACCCGGATAGTACCTTGCTTGCGCCCCTGGTGCAGCGCTTGCTGCTGCAGCGCGTGGACAGCCTCGGGCCGCTGTGGGTCAACGCCAGGCTCGAAAGCTTGCACATGGCGGATGTGCTGCAGGCGCGTTGACCGGGGTGAATGACTGCCTTCAAATAGCGACTCATTGCTATACAAATAAGAGCTAATGAGGCATGTTGCACTAGCGCTTCCAGCCCCTGGGGCTCCAAGTCATCTCACAGGGGTACTTTACGCGTCCAGATGTCCTTGTACATGACCCAGTCGCCCATGAAGCTGTACAGCGGGCGCTTGAAGCTGGCGGGCTTGTTCTTTTCAAAGCCGAAGTGCCCCACCCAGGCAAAGCCGTAGCCGCAGAGCAGGCCGTACAGCAGGTACTGGGGCTTGCCCGTGGCCACCAGCATGGCCAAGCAGACCAGCGTGAGCGTGGAGCCCACAAAATGCAGGCGGCGGCATGTGCGGTTGCTGTGTTCGCTCAGGTAGAACGGGTAGAAGTCCGCGAAGCGCTTGAAGGCCCGAGGGTCCGTGCTGGGCGCTGGTTGCGGGGTGGCAGTCTGGGTGGTCATGGCGTTGTCTCAGGGCGGCGTTGGGGCTCTGCCCGCGTTATACGCCGTGACCCCGGTGCGCACCAGCGGGGCAGTGCGGGTGTGGTGTCGCCAACGGGTCTGCCGCTTTGAACAGGTTCTGAAAGCCCCGGCGGGCCTGCCAGCGCGCCGGGGTTTGGGAGTCACCGGGCCAGGAAGTCCCGGATGGCGGCCAGTGTCTCTTCAGGCGCCTCGGTCATCTGGTTGTGCCCCACGGGCAGATGGGCGATCTGCACCTGCTTGCCCGCCGCCTGGGCGGCCTTGACGAGTCCCTGTGCGGCCTTGGGCGCCGTCATCTGGTCCTGGCTGCCCAGCGCAAACAGCACGGGGCAGGTCAGTTGCGCCATGGCCGCTTCGCCACCGGCATAGCTGTCACAGGCCACAAATCCCCGGTGGAACACGTTGACTGCCGTATTGCTGCGCAGCACCTTGCGCCCCAGCGCCATGCCCGCACCAAACACCCAGGTGCCCGGGCCCAGGGCCGACGGGGGCGCA
>NZ_QAIM01000223.1:0-11896 GCF_003061035.1 Acidovorax sp. HMWF018 | reverse complement strand
GCATCGAGCAGCGCGCCGATGAAGTCTGCGCCTTGCTCCACCGTGGCGGGGGCATCGCCGCCACTGCGGCAGTGGCCGGGCAGGTCGATGGCCAGAACGTTCCAGCCGTGGTTGGCCATGTAGCGGCTTTGCAGGGCCCACACGCTGTGGTCGTTGAGGACACCGTGGATGAACACCACCGTGGGCTTGGCGGCATCAAATGCCTTGCCGCCGGTGTAGCAGTAGATGGCGGCGCCGTTGACTTGGATGTGCATGGTCAGGCCCCCGCCTTTTCTGCGGCTTTGAGCGCGCGTTTCAGGTCGTCAATGAGGTCGTCGGCATCTTCGAGACCGATGGACAGGCGGATCGTGCCCTGGCTGATGCCTGCGCCCGCCAGCGCTTCGTCGCTCATGCGGAAATGCGTGGTGCTGGCCGGGTGGATCACCAGGCTGCGGCAGTCGCCCACGTTGGCCAGGTGGCTGAAGACCTTGAGGGTTTCGATGAATTTCTTGCCCTGCTCGCGGTTGCCCTTGAGGTCAAAGCTGAACACCGAGCCCGCACCGCGTGGCAGCAGCTTTTGCGCCAAGGCATGGCTGGGGTGAGACTCCAGCAACGGGTGGCCCACGCGCGACACGAAAGGCTGCGCGGCCAGAAACTCCACCACCTTCTCGGTGTTGCGCATGTGCTGCGCCATGCGCAGCGGCAGGGTCTCGATGCCTTGCAGGATGAGCCAGGCAGTGTGCGGGCTCATGCAGGCGCCAAAGTCGCGCAGGCCCTCGCGCCGCGCGCGCAGCAGAAAGGCGCCCACGGTACTCTCCTCGGTGAACACCATGTTGTGAAAGCCGTCGTACGGCTGCGTCAGCTCGGCAAATTTGCCGGCCGATTTGGGACCGTCCCAGTCAAAGCTCCCTCCGTCCACCACGATGCCCCCCACCACCGTGCCGTGGCCCGAGAGGAACTTGGTGGCCGAGTGGTAGACCAGATCCGCTCCATGTTCAAAAGGCTTGATGAGCCAGGGCGAGGTGAGGGTGGAGTCCACCAGCAGCGGCACGCCGGCCTCGTGAGCGATGGAGGATACGGTAGGGATATCCAGCACATCCAGGCCGGGGTTGCCCACAGTCTCGCCAAAGAACAGCTTGGTGTTGGGGCGCACAGCGGCGCGCCAGCCGTCGATATCGCCGGGCTTCACAAACGTGGTCTCGATGCCGAAGCGCGACAGCGTGTAGTGCAGCAGGTTCTGCGATCCGCCATACAGCGCCGTGCTGGCGACGATGTGGCTGCCCGCGCCCATCAATGTGGCAATCGCCAGGTGCAATGCAGCCTGGCCGCTGGCGGTGGCGATCGCGCCCACGCCGCCTTCCAAGGCGGCCACGCGCTGCTCCAGTACCGCATTGGTGGGGTTGCTGATGCGGCTGTACACATGGCCGCCGCGCTCCAGATTGAAGAGGGACGCGGCATGGTCGCTCGACTCGAAGACGAACGAGGTGGTCAGGTGGATGGGCACGGCGCGCGCGCCGGTGGCGGGGTCGGGGCTGGCGCCTGCGTGCAGCGCCAGCGTGTCAAAGCCGGGGTCGGAGTAACCGGGCATCTGTGTGTCTCCCATGTTGTCAATGCAGGCGGGCATTGTGGGCTATATTTGCTGACAAACAGCCTGCAGCACCTGGGCAACCCCAGCGGATGTGCTGGTGTGTGCGGGCCCACACATACTCTTTCCGATTCTTCCCGATCCCCCGGAGACTCCGCACCATGAAAGTCAGCGACATCCTTCGCGTCAAAGGCAACACCCTCTACACCGCATCGCCGGACGAGCCGCTGGCGGGTGCCGTGAGCCTGATGGCAGAGCGCGACATTGGCTCGCTGGTGGTGATGGAGCATGGCGACCTGGTGGGCATGCTCACCTTCCGCGAAGTGATCCAGGCGCTGGTCAAGAACGGCGGCAGCGTGGGCACGATGCTGGTGCGCACGGCCATGGACGATGCGCCACTGACCTGCACGCTCGAAACCGACATGGACGAAGTGCGCCGCATGATGCTGGACCGCCATGCGCGCTACATGCCCGTGATGGACCGCCGCATGCTGATGGGCGTGATCAGCTTCTATGACGTGGCCAAGGCCGTGGTGGACAGCCAGAACTTCGAGAACAAGATGCTCAAGGCCTACATCCGCGACTGGCCGGAAGAAGAGCCCCGTACCTGAGGTTGTGGGCAGGGCGCGAGGCCCGCGCCCCGGCGTGACGGCACAGATGTGCCTCCAGCCAAGTCAGCGATAGGGGCGAGGCGCCTGGGCGCAGAGCCAAGCCTCGATCTCATCGGGCGGTAGCGGCTTGCCGAACAGGTAGCCCTGCATGACCGGGCAGCCGTGGGCCTGCAGCCACTGCTGCTGGCCGGTGGTCTCCACCCCCTCGGCCACCACCACCATGCCCAGGCTGTGCGCAATGCTCAGCACCGACACCGTGAGGGCGCGCGCCGTGGCGCTGGTGGTGAGGTCCTGTACAAAAGCCATGTCGAGCTTGAGCTCGCTGATGGGCAAGCGGTGCAGGTAGCTCAGGCTGGAATAGCCGGTGCCGAAGTCATCCAGCGACAGCTTGAAACCCTGGTGGTGCAGGGCCTCGATGTTCTGCAGCGTGACGGGTCGCGCATCCATCATCACACTCTCCGTGATCTCCAGCAGCACATCGCTGGCGCGCAGGCCATGGCGCTGCAGCGCATCGCTGATCTCCTGCGCAAACTCCGGCCGGTGGAAGCTGCGGCCCGACAGGTTGATGGCCACGCAGGGCACGTCGTGGCCTGCAGCGCGCCAGGCCGCCAGCTGGCGGCAGGCTTCGTCCAGCAGCCACAGGGTCAGCTCATGGATCAGCCCGGCGTCCTCGGCCACGGGGATGAACTGCGACGGCGGCACCATGCCCCACTGCGGGTGGTTCCAGCGCGCCAGAGCCTCCACACCGTGCAAGGTGCCGGGGGAACTGCTGAGAACCTGCGGCTGGTAGTGCAGCGTGAGGCTGCGGTCGGACAGTGCCTGCTGCAGCGCGCGCTCCAGCGAGGCGCGCTCCTGGGCACGGCGGTTCATCTCGGCGCTGAACAGCTGCAGGCTGTGGCGATGGTCGCTTTTGGCCTGGTGCATGGCCTGGTCGGCATGGCGCAGCAGGGTGTCGATGGTGTCTCCATCGTTCGGAAACATCGCAATGCCGATGCTGGCGTGGGGCACATGGGTCTGCCCGAAGATGTCCAGCGGCTGGGCAATGTCGTGCAGCACGCGCTGGGCGCTTTGCACGGCCTGTTCGGTGGTGCATTCGGAGAGCAGCAGCACGAATTCGTCGCCCGACAGGCGCGCGATCAGGTCACGCGCACGCAGGCCTTGGGTCAGGCGCTGGGCCACCTCGCTTAGCAGCGCATCGCCTGCGGCGTGCCCCTGGGTGTCGTTGATCTGTTTGAATCGGTCCAGATCGAGGAACAGCAGCGCGCCGGTATGGCGCCCCCGCTGCAGGTCGGCC
Organism: Acidovorax sp. HMWF018; assembly: GCF_003061035.1. NCBI lineage: Bacteria > Pseudomonadati > Pseudomonadota > Betaproteobacteria > Burkholderiales > Comamonadaceae > Acidovorax > Acidovorax sp. HMWF018. The sequence continues at coordinate 8,427 of NZ_QAIM01000223.1, read as the reverse complement.
AGCGCCCGCTCTCCGCTACTGCGAAACAGGGCCCGGTTGGGCAGCCCGGTCAGCACATCAAAAAACGCGAGCTGGTGGATACGCTCGTGCGTGCTGTTGCGTTCGATGGCCAGCGCACACAGGTGCAGGCATACATCGACAAGGCGCTGATGCAGCGCGTCGGGTGCGCGCGGTTCGCGGAAGTAAAACGCAAAGGTGCCAATCGGCTGACCCCGGTGGTCGCGAATGGGGCTGGACCAGCAGGCGCGCATGCCGCTCGGGGCAAACAATTCCTGGTAGTCAGCCCAGAGGGGGTCTGTGGCCATGTCGGTGACCACCACGGGCGCGTTGCGGAAGGCGGCGGTGCCACACGACCCTACCTTGGGGCCAATCGCCAGTCCGTCCAGCGCGCGGCTGATGGTGGCTGGCAGGCTGGGCGCTGCCAGCGGGTGCAACCGGCCTTGTGAATCTACCGCCAGGATGGAGGCGGTGACCTCGGGAGCGATGCGTTCGACCTCGCGGCAGACGAGGGCCATCAGCTCGGGAAGGGGCAACTCGTTGACCATGCCCTCCAGCACATGCGTCTGCAGGACCTCGTGCATCTTGGTGAGCGTGATGTCGGTGAGGATCGAAATGCTGCCCCCCGGTCCGCCGGAGCTTTCGTCGGACGCATTGATCACCAGGGACACCCAGCGGGGCTGCCCTGCCTTGCTGTAAAGCAGGGTATCCGTGCGAAAACTGCCTTTGGCCAGCACATTGCCCCGGATGCTTTCGAGCAGATCCGGATCGGAGTGGGGTCCCAGCAAGACCTCGCTCAGGTGCCTGCCCAGCACCTCGGCGGGCTGGTAGCCAAATAATCGCGTGAACCCTTCGTTGATATAGACCACACACTTGGAGCTATTGGTCATCACGACAGCGTTGTCGCTGGCGTCCAGTGCGCGGCGAAGGGGAGCATCTGCCAGGGCGGCAGTCAGAAGGGTGCGGGAAGGTGATGTCGGACCCGGAGAGGGTGGCGCGAGGGCGGGCATGGAGATCCCAAAAATCGATGTTTACATGCTAACAAGCGTCCAGAACCCTGCCAAGCAGGATATGTCATGCCTGTGCAAACGCGCCACGTATCGGGCGTGTGGTGCCTCGTGAGTGCGGTGACGTAGGAGCTGTTGGGGAGTACACCGCAGCAAACCGGTGCGGCCGTGCGTCGGGCACTCGGGGCTCTGGGATAATCCCGCCCCATGAGCGGCAACACCATCGGTACCCTATTCGCAGTCACCAACTTTGGTGAATCCCACGGCCCGGCCATTGGCTGCGTGATCGACGGCTGCCCGCCCGGCATGCCGCTCACCGAGGCTGACATCCAGGCCGACCTGGACCGGCGCCGCCCTGGCACCAGCCGCCACGTCACGCAGCGCAACGAGCCCGACGCGGTGGAGATCCTCTCTGGCGTGTACGAGGGCAAGACCACCGGCACCCCCATCGCCCTGCTGATCCGCAACACCGACCAGCGCAGCAAGGACTACAGCAACATCGCCGAGAGCTTTCGCCCCGGCCATGCCGACTACACCTACTGGCACAAGTACGGCATCCGCGACCCGCGTGGTGGCGGCCGCTCGTCGGCCCGCCTGACGGCGCCCACGGTGGCCGCAGGCGCCGTGGCCAAGAAGTGGCTGGCACAGCAGTACGGCGCCCAGTTCCGCGCCTGCATGACGCAGCTGGGCGAGCTGCCCATCCCGTTCGAGAGCTGGGATCACGTACGCGCCAACCCCTTCTTTGCCCCCGTGGCCGACGTGCAGCAGTACGAGGACTACATGGACGCCCTGCGCAAGGCCGGTGACTCGTGCGGCGCCCGCATCCGTGTGCAGGCCACTGGCGTGCCGGTGGGCCTGGGCGAGCCACTGTATGACAAGCTTGACGCCGACATCGCCCACGCGATGATGGGCTTGAACGCGGTGAAGGGCGTGGAGATTGGTGCGGGCTTTGCCAGCGTGGCCCACCGAGGCACCATGCACGGCGATTCGATGACGCCGCAGGGTTTTCGTACCAACAACGCCGGTGGCGTGCTGGGCGGCATCAGCACGGGGCAAGACCTGGAGGTGAGCATTGCGATCAAGCCCACCAGCTCCATCATCAGCCCGCGCGAGTCCATCGATATCCACGGCAAGAGCACCGAAGTGATCACCAAGGGCCGCCACGACCCCTGCGTGGGCATTCGCGCCGCGCCGATTGCCGAGGCGCTGCTGGCGCTGGTGGTGATGGAGCACGCGCTGCGTCACCGTGCCCAGTGCGGCGATGTGGTGCCACCTGTGCCGCCGATCCAGGCCTCGTTTCTGTAACACCAACTCCCACCGTCCCTGGGGCGGTGCCTCTGTATGAGCAACCGCTTGTTCCGGGCCTTTTACCGCAGGGCGCTGGCCGCCTTGGCGGTGCCGCTGTGGCTGGCTGGCTGTAGCGGCATTGCGTCCACCGCCCCTGCGGCGGGTAGCGCGCCGGCCCACATCGACATCACCCTCATCGGCTTCAACGACCTGCACGGCAACCTGGAGCCGCCCCACATGGCGCATCGGGTGCAGGGGCCCACAGGCCCGGTGCTGGCACCTGCTGGGGGCATGGCGTATTTCGCCAGTGCCATGGCAGCCCTCAAGGCCCAGTCGCCGCACTATGCGGTGGTGTCGGCGGGTGACATGGTGGGTGCCTCGCCGCTGGTGTCGTCGCTGTTCCTGGACGAGCCCACCATTGAAGCCGTCAACCGCATGCAGATCGACTTCAACGCGGTCGGCAACCACGAGTTTGACCGGGGCTGGCGCGAGCTACTGCGGCTGCAGAACGGTGGCTGCGAGAAATTCACCTCGCGCGAGCCTTGCCGCATCAGCAAGCCTTTTGAGGGCGCCCAATTTGGCCTGCTGGCGGCCAACACGGTGCGTGAAGACGGGCGCACCCTGCTGCCCGCCACAGGGCTCAAGCGGTTTACCGAAGGCGGTGTCACCGTCACCATGGGGTTTATCGGCCTCACGCTGCAGGCCACACCGACCATGGTCAGCCCGTCCGGGGTCGCTGGGCTGCGTTTTGAGGACGAGGCGGCCACGGCCAACGCGCTGATCCCTCAGCTCAAGGCCCAAGGCGCCGATGTGATTGTGGTGGCCATCCATGAAGGCGGGGGCACCACGGCGGGCGTGCAGGAGACCAGCTGCGCAGGTCTGTCGGGCGACATCGTGCCCATCCTGGAGCGCCTGGACCCGGCCGTGGATGTGGTGGTCTCGGGCCACACGCACCAGGCCTATGTGTGCGACTACAGCCGCGTGAACCCGGCCAAGCCGTTTTTGCTGACCAGCGCAGGCCAGTACGGCACGCTGCTCACCGACATCCAGCTGCGCGTGGATACGCAGACCCGCCGTGTGGTGAGCAAGACGGCGCGCAATGTGGTGGTGCAGGGCGAGGCCTTCACGGGCGCCCAGGGGCCGGTGCCGCTGACCACGGCCGTGCCGACGTTCCCTGCAGATCCCGGCGTGCAAAAGATCATCGACACCTACCGCGCTGCCGCCATTCCGCTGGCCCAGCGTCCAGTGGGGCAGGCCCAAGGGGCCATGCGCCGCCAGCCCAACGCGGCGCTGGAGAGCGTGCTGGGTAATCTGGTGGCGGACGCCCAGCTGCTGGCCACACGAGCGCCTGCGGATGGTGGTGCGCAGCTGTCCTTCATGAACCCGGGCGGCCTGCGCGCTGACCTGGTGCCGGATGAGCAAGGGCTGGTGCGTTACGGCCAGCTGTATGCGGTGCAGCCTTTTGGTAACCAGCTGGTGATCAAGACCTTCACGGGTGCGCAGATCCGCGCGGTGCTGGAGCAGCAGTTCGCCAGCGGTGGCAACACCGTGCAGCGGCCCCGGGTGCTGTCGGTGTCCAGCGGGTTCAGTTACCGCTACGACCTGAGCCAGCCCGCCGGGGCGCGCATCAGCCACATGGTGCTGAATGGTGCGCCGGTGACAGACCTGCAGTCCGTGCGTGTGGTGATGAGCAGCTTTCTGGACAGCGGTGGTGACAACTTCACGGTGCTGACGCAAGGCCAGGACCGGCGCGTGGGTGAGCTGGACCTAGATGCGCTGGAGGCGTACTTCCGGCTGCAGAGCCCGGTGGCACCACCCGCTACCCACCGCATCACCCGCGTTGCGCCTGCCGCGCGCTGAGGAGCACCAAAGGCGTTGGGTGCACGCTGGGTGGGGGAGTCTGCCGCTTAGTCGTCTGTGCGGCGCAGCGCGCCCAGCCATTGCAGCGGGTTGAAGCCGGTGACCAGCCCGGTCGCCACCAGCACCAGCGCACCGCCCCAGAGCATGCCCGGCCCCAGTGCCTCGCCCAGAAAGATATGGCCCCAGGCCACGCCGAACAGCGGGATCATGAAGGCGGAACTCATGGCGGCCACGGGCGAGACATGTTTGAGGACCCGCAGGTTGAGCCAGTAGGCGAGCCCCGAGGTCACGATGCCCATCACGGCCACGGCGGCCAGCGCCTCGGGAGTGAAACGTGCGGTGGGCAATGTCCAGGCCGCCCCGGGCAGCAGCAGCACCAGGGCAGCGGCGTGGATACCGGCCGCGATCGACAGCGGTGACATACGGGTGGTCGCCCGCTTCATCCAGGTGAGAGACAGGCCGTAGCACGCCGCAGCGGTCACGCACGCGCCTGCCGCAAGCAGTACCGCCGAGGTGGGCGCCACAGGCCCCAGCTGCACGATCAGCGCGACCCCTGCAAAGCCGCAGAGGCAGCCCGCCCATTTGCGCGTGCTCAGCGTGTCTTCCTTCATCCAGGCGGCGGCGATCACGCCAAACGGCACGGCGATGGTGTTGAGCAGAGAGCTGTAGCCCGCAGGCAGGTGCAGTGCCGCCCAGGCGTACAGCAGAAAAGGCGCTGCCACCGTCAGCGCACCCAGCCCCAGCAGTTCCCGCCAGTGGCGCCAGGGCCAGGGCTCACCCACCCAGCGCATGATGCCGATCAGCGTGAGAGTGGCCAGCCCAATGCGCAGCGCGGCCATCACATTCGGACCCAGTACCGGGCTGGCGATGCGGATGAACAAAAAGGAGGCGCCCCACAGGGCAGACAGCAGCACCAGCTGCAGGAAATGGCGGGTTTTCACCGCGCGCATTGTCAGGCACCTGCGCAGTGCTTGCCGAAGTGTTGGATGGCAGTTTTGATGCAAAAACTGCTTGAAGCGCTAGTCCATCATGCTGCGGTAGCTATCAAATTAGTAGCAATTGCAGAGTAGCTTGCGCGACATGCGCAGGGGCCATGACCGGACCTGGGAGTACGCAATGCGTGCCAACGGTGCCGCGCTTTGCATTGGCCAGACAAGGTAGCAGGGGCAGTCATCCGCGTGAGGGCCACCCTGGGGCGCGCGTGGCTACTTGCGCACCTCATCCACCATGGCGCGAAAGTCGTCGATGTCTTCAAAGCTGCGGTACACGCTGGCAAAGCGGATGTAAGCCACCTTGTCGAGCTTCTTGAGCTCGCGCATCACCAGCTCGCCAATGCGACTGGAGATCACTTCGCGCTGGCCTAGGTTGAGCAGCTTTTCTTCGATGCGCTCGATGGCGCTGTCGATCTGGTCGGTGCTGACCGGGCGCTTGCGCAACGCCAGGTTGAAAGAGCCCAGCAGCTTGCTGCGGTCGTATTCAATGCGCCGACCGTCTTTTTTGACAATGGCCGGGAAGTTCACTTCCGGCCGCTCGTAGGTGGTGAAGCGCTTGTCGCACGCGCCGCACTGGCGGCGGCGGCGGATGAAGACCCCATCCTCAGACACCCGCGTTTCAACAACTTGCGTTTCGAGGTGGCTGCAGAAGGGGCACTTCATGGGCGCTGAGGACAGGCTTGTTGCTTAACGGTAGACCGGGAAACGAGCGGTCAGGGCGTTGACCTTGGCACGCACTGCGGCGATGTTGGCTTCGTCTCGGGGGTTGTCCAGCACATCGGCAATCAGGTTGGCCGTGATGCGGGCTTCTTCTTCCTTGAAGCCACGCGTGGTCATGGCGGGGGTGCCAATGCGCACGCCACTGGTCACCATCGGCTTTTCAGGGTCGTTGGGGATCGCGTTCTTGTTGATGGTCATGTGGGCGGCGCCCAGCACGGCCTCGGCTTCCTTGCCGGTAATGCCCTTGGCGCGCAGGTCCACCAGCATCACGTGGCTTTGCGTGCCGCCGGACACGATGCGCAGGCCGCGTGCGGTCAGCGTCTCAGCCACGACCTTGGCGTTCTTGGCCACTTGCTCCTGGTAGGCCTTGAACTCGGGCTGCAGCGCTTCCTTGAAGGCTACGGCCTTGGCAGCGATCACGTGCATCAGCGGGCCGCCTTGCAGACCGGGGAAGATGGCGCTGTTGATGGCCTTCTCGTGCTGTGCCTTCATCAGGATGATGCCGCCACGGGGGCCGCGCAGGCTCTTGTGCGTAGTGGATGTGACCACGTCGGCGTGCGGCACGGGGTTGGGGTACACACCGGCGGCAATCAGGCCGGCGTAGTGGGCCATGTCCACCATGAAGATCGCGCCCACGTCCTTGGCCACCTTGGCAAAACGTGCGAAGTCAATGTGCAGGCTGTAGGCCGAGGCACCGGCGATGATGAGCTTGGGCTTGGTCTCGTGCGCCTTTTTCTCCATCGCTTCGTAGTCGATGGCTTCGTTGGCATCCAGGCCATAGGACACCACGTTGAACCACTTGCCAGACATGTTCAGCGGCATGCCGTGCGTCAGGTGGCCGCCTTCGGCCAGGCTCATGCCCATGATGGTGTCGCCGGGCTTCAAGAAGGCCAGGAACACGGCCTCGTTGGCCGATGCGCCGCAGTGAGGCTGCACGTTGGCGGCTTCTGCGCCGAACAGCTGCTTGACCCGGTCGATGGCCAGTTGCTCGGCCACGTCCACATGCTCGCAGCCACCGTAGTAGCGCTTGCCTGGGTAGCCTTCTGCGTATTTGTTGGTCAGCTGGGTGCCCTGTGCCCACATCACGGCGGGGGAGGCGTAGTTCTCGCTGGCGATCAGCTCGATGTGGTGCTCTTGGCGCGCGTTCTCCGCCTGGATGGCAGCAAACAGCTCGGGGTCGGTTTGTTCGACAAGAATTTTGCGGTCGTACATGATTGGCAGTCCTATGAACTTGTGTCCCTTGAAACAAGGGCTGCCCAGGCGAACGGCTGAACGCATGGGGCAGGGCCCCTGCGGCACGCTTCCCAGTGGTTCACAAGAAGTAGGTTCTTGCTGGTTTCCACGTCAGCGGCAGCATCCAGTGGCTGGATGCTGCGCCTATCGCCAGTCGCGTACCCCGTTAGTGTAGCCGACACGGCGCCAGTACAGCACCGTCCGAACCGCTGGGCGCCAGGGTTGTTGCCTGGGTTCCGAGAGCCTGCAGGGTTACAGGCCAGGTGTCAGCAGAGCCACCTTGTCGCTGGCTGCTGCAGGGGCTGTGGTGCGGGGCACCGCTGCGGGGATGCTCTGCACGGGAGCCTGGGTAGACAAGGACGGTGGAGGATTGAAAGGCACTGCGCGACCGCCGGCCACCTGGCGCAGGCGTAAATGTTCCGCCATCACCTTGGCGGCATAGCCTCCGTCGTCGGCCATGTTGCCTGCACCCACATAAAAGCGCAGGCCGCCTTCGAGCGAGCCAGCGCGAGCAATGCATTCCTGCAGCACCTTCACACCGACCCGCAGGTTGCTCACCGGGTCAAAGGCTGCATAGTGACCGCCAAAGTTCTGGTACTTGTCTGTGTGCACGCGGGTCATCACCTGCATGAGCCCTTGTGCGCCCACGGCGCTTTCAGCAAACGGGTTGAAGCTCGACTCGATGGCCATGATGGCCAGGATCAGGGTGGGGTCGATCTTGGCGCGGGTGCCAATCTCGTAGGCCTCGGCCACCAGAGCGCTCAGGGGCTCAGGCGCCACGCGGTACTTTTTGCTGAGCCAGAAGGCCACGGCTGCCTGCTCTTTGGGCAGGTCCTTGGGGTTTACCGCCGTAGCGCGCTCGCTGGCTTCCGGCTCGATGGGCATGCCCAGCATTTCAACCTGGCGGGCTTGCAGCCAGTTCATCAGTTGCTCTTCACCAGCCTGGCGCAGATCGGGCCGTGCAGTGAGGGCAATGACGACAAAGGCAACGGCCAAGCCGATGAGGGCGAAGCTGTTGTGGGTGATTTCAAGAAAACCTTCGGTCACGTCGGCCGCGAAGGTTCGCACGCCGGAGACTATTTTTCCTGACGCTGTCATAGCTCTTCCTTTCTGAGGCGGGCCAGTGGAGCGGAGCAGTCGCAGTGGACTGTGCTTTGCTGGCAGATCGCCTGGATTGGTACGCCATCAAGTCCGGGCTGCACGTCTGTGGAGTGCTTGGCGCCCTGGATTGACTTAGCCGGGTTCGGCAGCGATTGGGGTTTGTACTAGCCCTGTTTTTGGGGCTGGCGGATTCTAGAAGCTCACTAAATGCATAGTCAATACTAACAAAA
>NZ_QAIM01000222.1:0-2092 GCF_003061035.1 Acidovorax sp. HMWF018 | reverse complement strand
GCCCCCCACCCACGGCACCGCCACCCGCCGAAGGCCTGCTGCATGGCCTCTCCTTCCAGCAACTGTTGCTGCTGGCATTCGTGCTGATTGCAGGCTTGCTGGGAGTCAGCTCACTGAGGGCCTTGCACACGCTGGAGCAGCTCATGGTGCTCAGCCGCCATGGCACGGCCGAGGCCACTGCACTGGCCACGGCCGCACAAGGCCTGAACCAGCGCGGGCAAGCCCTGGAACGTGCTGCGCGGCAGTCCCTGGTGCTGCGCGATGCGCCGCTGCGCCGCAGCTTCGACGACATGGCGGTCGATGCGCTCACCGTAGTGGACCACCTGCAGGCCGCAGGGTTGCCGACCGCGCAGACGCAGGCGTGGCGCACCCACCTGGAGGCCGTCAAAACCCTGCTGGACGCACCGCCAGACCGTGCGCTCGACAACGAACGCCTGGTCGCCGAGGAATTCATGGCCCTGGAAACCCTGCACGGCACCATGGTGCAGTCGGTGCAGGACATCAACACCCAACGCAACCAGGCGCTGCAGGACCAGGTGGAGAGCAGCCGCCGCAACGTGACGCACCAGGTAGTGGGCGCCATTGTGCTGGCGTTGGTGCTGGCACTGTCTCTGGGCATCTGGCTGGCGCGACCGTTCAAGCGGCTTGAAGGCGCCATCCGGCAGCTGGGTGAAAACCAGCTGGACGAGCCGGTGCTGATCTCCGGCCCGGACGACGTGCGCCGGCTGGGCCAGCGGCTGGAATGGCTGCGGCTGCGACTGCTGGAGCTGGATGCTGACAAGGCGCGGTTCCTGCGCCATGTCTCCCACGAACTCAAGACCCCTCTGGCCGCGCTGCGCGAGGGCGTGGCGCTGCTGCAGGACGGCGTGACGGGCGAACTCACCGCCGGTCAGCGCGAGGTCGCGCAGATCCTGCACCACAACACGCTGCAGCTGCAGGGCGAGATCGAGGCCCTGCTGCGCTTCAACGCCGCCGCCTTCGAGGCACGGCAACTGCAGCGGCGCGACACCGATCTGCAGGCCCTGCTAGAGGCCCAGGTCGAGACACAGCGGCTGCAGTGGCAGGCCAAGGGCCTGACCGTGCGGGTAGAGGGGTCGCCCGTGCGCATGCCCGTCGACGCCGACAAGATCACCTCCGCCGTCAGTAATCTGCTGTCCAACGCCATCCGCTTTTCACCTCCCCAGGGCACGGTGCGGCTGGTGCTCTCGCAACCTCCCGGCCAGGTGCGCCTGGACGTCTTCGACCAGGGGCCCGGCGTGGACCGGGTGGACCGCGACCGCGTGTTTGAACCCTTTTACCGGGGTGTTCGCCAACCGGACGATGCCGTGCGCGGCACCGGCATCGGGTTGTCCATCGTGCAGGAATATGTGCAGGCCCATGGCGGCAGCGTGCGCCTGGTGGACGAAGGCGCACACTCCTTCTTTCGCATCGAACTTCCCCATGCCGCCTAGCACTCCCCCCCTGTCCTCCCACGCGCTGCGATGGCCAGTGCTTGCCCTGGGCGCCGTGCTGGCAGGTTGCGCCACCACCGCGCCCCCGCCTGCCCCCTCCAAGCCACCTCCGGTGGCCATGATCATTGCCGTGCCTGTAGCCCCGGCGATCGAAGTCGGCGCCACCGAAGCACGCGGTACGGAGACCGATAGCAACGCCCCCATTGCCCTGCTACTGGCCCAGACAGACCGTGTGCTCAAGCTGCCCCCGGCCGAACTCGCCAGGGAAATTGCCCGACTGAGCGAAGCGGAGGACGCCACTGCCGATACGCCGTTGCTATTGGCCACGGCCCTGGCACAAACGCGCCAGGCCGTGGACACCGCCCGTGCGCTGGGCCTGGTGCAGCGCGTGCTGGGCAACACCGGCGCTGCAGCGCAACCCTTGCACCCGCTGGCCCGGCTGCTGGAGGCCCGGCTGCTGCAACAACGCCGGCTGGAGGATCAGCTCGACCGCCAGGCCCAGCAGCTGCGCGACAGCCAACGCCGCAATGACCAGCTCAGCGAACGCCTGGAGGCCGTGCGCGCCATCGAGCGCAGCCTGAGCACGCGCCCAGCACCATCACTCTCAGCCCCCGCCGCGCCAGCAGCGAGCAATGGCGCGG
>NZ_QAIM01000221.1:0-4178 GCF_003061035.1 Acidovorax sp. HMWF018 | reverse complement strand
AGTTGCATCCCAGACTGCTGCGTTAGTAACGTCTGCCATGTTGAAGATTTCGACGTAGCCTTCGCGAGTCAAATTGGCCTTTGTGGCCGCATCAGCAAACGCAGGCAGGCGAGTTTGAACAAATGGCTGCGCAACGTTCTTGGTGAGAGCGGGCACTGTACAAGTATTGTCTGCAGTAACGATGTTCGCCACACCGTCAGCGCCAGCCATAACAGCAGCAGTCCACACATCGCCCGGCGACATGAACACTTGGAAGTCAAGCACGTCATCCGAATTGGAAGCGGTACGGAAACGAACCTTCACCAACTTACCGTTGTCTTGGTCAGTGTTGGTGACGTGCAGGACGGTCATGTTGCCGTTCTGTGCATTGTAGTAAGGCACCACCAGCGCATGACCCACACCACCTTCGGACACAGCCAAACCCGTTGCGGTGCGAGCAGTCATCTGGCCTGCCGTGGCAATAGTTGCAGCATCGATAGCAGCACCACCACCGGTGATGACAGCAGCCGAAGCAGCACCCGCAAAGCCCAGGCTACCAATCATGGCAGCAATGCTCAAGGCCATCACATTTTTCTTCATATCAAGAACTCCAGTTAAAAAGTTTGTAAGCGCAACTACCACGATTGATTACGCTTAGGCATCGTAGCACAGCACACGGGGGACTTGTACAGCGGGCGGGCAGTGAAACCGCCTGTCGTTGATGAAAAACAACAGTCATCTAGGCGGCTTGGTAGAGCCTCATTCGTATGGACCAGTGGCTGCGTCAAGACCCTTTTCGCAATCACAAATCCTGATAACGCCACCACTTACCGTCTTCGAGTAACCATGTCTCGTCCACGTACGTGTCGATCCTACCTAGTTTCATCCCTAAGAGGGCAGGTGTTGCGCTCAATTTCATGCGGGCCGTGCACTTTTCACGACTCTCACAGGTAACTTTGAGCGGCTCTGCGGCCTCTATATTCGCTCCAACACCAAACTGCACGCGGAACTTCTCAACAGTGTGCACTTTGCGATACGACGGCGTGGACAGCGAATAAGCCTTGGCGTAATCCCCTGCGATGCGCGCCTTCCAGTACTCGGTGGCGCGCTGCTCCACCACCTTCTCTGGCGGAGCCGCCATGGTGGCGCAACCAGCCAGCGCCATGGCGGCCACTGTGGCCAACGCGGGCATCCAGAGGGGTTGTCGCTGGCGAATCCACGAAAGAGTCTTCATCTTGATGGTTTCCTTCTATTAACAATCTACATTTGATTGATTACTAACACTAACTAGTACGCGAGCTACTGCGGACTTACGGATTGCACTGCAGGGGCGGGGCGCGCCTTGGCACCATCGCGCATTTCAATGATGTTCAGCCCTCGCAGGCGATCACGTAAGTCTTCACTCACTTCGCGTATCTCGGGGTCGGTGCGGACCACCCGGGGGCTTAACACCACCAACAGCTCGGTCCGCTTGCCGGTATTGGTTGTATTGCTGAACAAGTTGCCCAGAAGCGGAACATCCTTGAGCAAAGGAACGCCGCTTTTCCCCGCGGAGCGATTGTCTTTGATCAACCCCCCCAAAACAATGGTGTCGCCACTGCGCACGGCCACCTTGCTGCTGATTTGCCGCTGCAGGAAGATGGGTTGATTATTTGCGCCAGTCAAAGAAGATTGATCGGTCATGCTCTGGTCGATCTGCATGGTCACCAGGTTGCCCGCATTCACCGATGGAGTGACCGCCAGATTGACACCTGTATCCCGATACTGGACGGTGCTGGTCGAGACGTTGCTGTTGTTGAGAAAATCGGTGGTGCTTGTCAGCACGGGCACCTGGTCGCCCACAGCCATCATCGCAGTGTGATTGTCCAGCACCATCAACGAAGGGTTGGACACGACTTTGAGCAGATCCTGGCTGGCCAGCGCGTTCAAGATCACCCGCACTTTGCTGGCCGAATTGATCAATGAGTAAGTAAAACCCGCACCAGCGGCCACATTGAGACTGCCGTTGTTGTTGGGGTTTTTATCGTTGGTGGACAACTGCCCCACCCCGGTGTTGCCGCCCCCGGTTCCGCCGCTGAAGGCCCATTGCAGACCGTATTGCAAGGTGTCATTCAAAGTGACTTCGATGATCGACGCGTCGATGAGCACCTGGGTGGGTGGCTGGTCCAGCCGCTTCAGGGTGGATTCGATTTTCTGGAACTCGGCGCGGGTGCTCCACACCAGGATGGAGTTATTGAGCTCGTCCGCCATCACGCGAACCCCGCCGACATTGGCCGCCACCATGCCTTGGGTTGTGGTGTTTGCCGTTTGGTTATTGCGATTCTGGAAGGAGCTGGTATTGCCAAAGGCGCTGGAGCTGCCCATCGTCGAGCCGGTGCGATTGGCCGTGGTGTAGCCGGTATTGCCGGAATTGCCCCAGGCACTATTGCCGAATGCAGAGCCTGTGCCGCCAAAGGGCGATTGCACTTGTGACGTACCCGCCGCCCCACCCAGACCAGGTGCTACACCGCTGTTAGCGGTAGCTGTGTTGGTTTGGGCGGAACCGAAGATACCGGACAGCACACTGGCCAGGTGCTTCGCATTACCGTTCTGAACGCGATAAATGAACAACTGCGCTTCAGCGCCGTTGTCACTCGGTTGGTCAAGCTTTTCGATCCATCGGCGAGCCTCCTCCAAATAGGCCGCCCGAGGTGTCACCACCAATATGCTGTTGAGCCGCTCCACCGGCATGATTCGCAGAGCGCCAAACAGCGGATTACCTTCGCCCAGCATGGCGGCCGCCGCTGCCGACGCGCCTGAAGCAGCGGATGCTGCACCCGCCGTGGTTGCAATGGAAGAGCCGCTGGGGGCGCCGGTTGGCGCCTGCGCTGAACCGCTGACGAGCCGCAAGGCCGCCTCGACCTCCTTGATGGTGGCGTACTTCAGCGGAAAGAGCCCCACGGACATACCTTTGAGCAGATCCACGTCAAACGTATTGACCAGATCCAGCCAACCCTCTGCCTGACTGCGGGTGCCGGCAAGCACGAGCAGATTGCGCACATTGTCCACGCGGACAATTGCATCGGGGGGAGCTAACGGCCGAAGGATGGTGGCCATCTCCCCTGCACCAATGAAGCGCAGCGGAACCACGATAGCCCCGTACCCTGGAGGCAGGGGAGCACCGCTACCGCCTGCGAATTGGCGAACGGCGCTGCCAATGCTTTTGAGCGCATCGGCTTTGCCGACGTGATAAGTGCCACGTACATCTCTCACCATGGCAAGCCCGTTGGCCTGCAAGGCGCTCTCCAGCAGGAACACCGCCTGGTCGGGCTGGATGGGGGTGCGCGTGGACAGGGTCACCGTGCCCGCCAGCGGTGGGTGCAGCACGTACGGGATCTTGAGAATGTCACCCAGGATGGTGCGCGCCACCTCTGCCACAGGGGCCTCTTCGAAGTTGAATGACAAAGGCGCCCCTTCAATTGAAGGCACCTGCCGGGCTGGCGCCAGTACCTGGTCGTTGCCCTGGATGTAGCGCGGCTGGGAAGTGTTGGGCGCCGGGTTTGCGGCGGACTGCGCCCCTTCAGCGGGCACTGCCGCCGGAACCTCAGAGCGCGCTGATGGGGTCTGAACCGCCTCTGCGGACTGGGGACGCACATCCTGAGCGAGCGCCGCCTGAGCAGCAGCCAGTGCCATAGCGGTCAGTACGAATCGGGTGGAAGTCATAGATTTACACAAGCCCTGAGGGAATGGAGTTGGACACGGCGCATAGCAATCAAGGCGCCTTACTGCGAAGCGCTGCCGCCAAAAACGGGCACCAATGGGCGCCCACCGGCGCCGGTACGCGCAGCCGGCGATTGCACCGGAGCACTGTTGGCAGGGGACTGCGGCGCGCTGGGCGCTGCGGCCGGAGTTGGATACGTCGGCGGAATGGGCGCTGGCGCAGCACGCGCCGCCTGAGGCAAACCTGTATACGAGGTCAAAGCTGCACGGGGCAGCTGCAATGCACGGCTTTGGCCGCCTCGCGTAAAAATTACGCTGCGGTCTTGAATGGATGACAGCGTCCACCCCTCCACCACTTCGCGCAGCCGCACACGCTTGTGTTTACCGGCAATCTGGATGATGGCGCCACCGTCACCGTCACCCACAAAAAGCCCGGAGAGTTGAGCACTGCTGAGGTTATCAACGGGCGCCTTGTCCTCCGGTGGTGGTGGCGGTGGCGG
>NZ_QAIM01000220.1:0-1681 GCF_003061035.1 Acidovorax sp. HMWF018 | reverse complement strand
GGGCAGGCACGGGGCTCTACTACGGGGTCAGTCCTTTCAAAATGGGGCTCGAACCAGTTTTCTCAGGTTTCAGTTATGACGCCGGCCATACACCCCGCGCGGTTGCGCCGGAGACACTGGGCAACCCTCTCAAACAACTTTCCGACTCAATCAATCGACGTGTTGCCCTCAACATCATCGAAAATACCTCCTTGAGCGACAATTTAAAATTCTTTGCGTTCAAGCTGAAAGCCTGGCTTTTTTACAGTACCCCAGAACTTCGGATAACACCCAAGTTGCGTACGTTGCGCACATTCGAATGGATAGTGATCAGTGCAGCAGCCTTCCTCCTTTGCGCTCGGGCTCTGCGCAAAATTCGAAGTGGAACAAGTAGCCAATGGATCGCCACATGCGGCCAAACGCCACGAACGCTCATTGTCTTCACGCTATTGCTAACCGGTGCGCTCGCCATGGCGTTGCAGCTCACACCCGTTCTATACAACGGTCGCTATAACCTCTTCTTTATGGAGCCATGGCTCATACTTTTGGCGGGACAGAGTGTCGCCATATTACTAAGTAGATCTGAAAAATCTCTCGATGGAGGAGACGACAAATCTACTTGGCAGTGGTTGATTTCACGGATTGGATTGGCTGTATCGCTTATTGCATTACCCCTAGCCCTCACAAAATACTCAATGGAAAATGAAACTTGGGCCATGGACCCTTACCGTCCAGGTCCAACGGAAGTAGTGTTAGACAGGAAATCCATGGGAGCAGTGCGAGCGCAACGTGGTAGTAGCACCGACGGGCTGCGCTGGCGAATTGAAGAAACTCCGTTCCAATTGCATATTCCGCTACACACTTCCGATGTCCCTACGCTGAGCCCAGACCACACGCTGGATGCGATATGGCGCTTTCGTTTTGCCATAGAACCGCCGGATGAGCCGCTGACTCAGGATGGCGACTGCCGCAAGGCTGCGTTGAGCCTTTCCAACGCTTACACATTGCAGGAGTGGTATCGACCGGATGCAGCACTCCAACTGAAAGCAAATGGAGTACCGCAAACATATGCAATTTCCGGAAATGCAGAGTTGCGTCCAGCGGGCCCAGGGGAACTGACACTCACGTTCCACTGCCCAAAAGGGACCTATGTGATTTGGGAAAGTGCGGAACTGCTCCGGTCCACGCTTGCGGAGGCTGCGTACCAGTACATCCACCACGGCAGAGCGATAAATCCTTACCGGCTGAACGAGCCGCAGTAGATCTAACCAATATAAACAGCCTTAGAAAATGACTCCAGCCCTCGCATGCATCACCATCGTTTGTGTCCTCGGGATATCTCTAGGGCAGATGCTTTTCAAAAAAGCGGCTCTAACCATTCCCGAAGTTGCCACATGGCAGCATTGGGTTTTCAACGGTTGGCTCATAACTGCATTGGCTTTATACGGAGCTACTACGCTAGCATGGATCTGGGTGTTGAGGCATGCCCCTTTGCACTTGGCATATCCCTTCATGGGACTCGCGTTTCTCATCGTCCCAACGCTTGGCTGGCTGTTCTTAGGCGAACCCATTCGCTGGGCTACTTTTGTAGGAGGCGGTTTGATACTCGCAGGCATCGCCGTCGCCGCCCAAGCATCCTGAAAGGTCCACCCCGTGCGTATTGCTGTCGTGATCCCCTGCTACAAAGTCACTCAACATGTTC
>NZ_QAIM01000219.1:4340-5744 GCF_003061035.1 Acidovorax sp. HMWF018 | reverse complement strand
CGCATGGGCAAGCGTGTGAAAAAACCGTCAGAGCCCGCCCAGCAACCGCGCCAGATCAGGCGCCTCTGCCGCAGGCGGCGTGAACTCCAGCTGCGAATCGATCCGCGCCAGGTGGGCCAGCAGCAGCCGGGGCGCCTCGCGCGCATCGCGCAGGCGAATGGCGTCGATCAGCGCGCGGTGCTCGCGGCAGCCGCAGGCCGTGGCCTCTTCGCGGGTTTGGGCGTGGCTGGGGCTGTACGTCATCAGGATGAGCGAGGTGCGCGACACCAGCTCGCGCAGGATGCGCCCGAGCGTCTGGTGCCCTGCTGCCTGCGCGATGTGCAGGTGAAAGTCGCCCGACAGGCGGATGGCGCGGCGCATGTCGCCGCTGGCGCGGGCGGCCTCTTCGTCATCGATGCAGGTGCGCAGCGCGGCAATGTCGGCGTCGGTGGCGTTGGCGATGAACAGCTCCACCAGGCGCGGCTCCAGCAGGCGGCGGGCCTCGAACACTTCCAGCGCCTCCTGCGGCGTGGGCTGGGCAATGGATGCGCCCCGGTTGGGCGTGAGCGTGACGACCTGCTCGTTGGCCAGCCGCACCAGCACAGGCCGCACCCGTGTGCGCGACACGCCAAAGGCCGCCGCCAGCTTGTCCTCCACCAGCTTGGTGCCGGGCGGCAGCCGGTGGTCGAGGATGGCCGACACCATGCGGTCGTACATGTCGTTGTCGCTGAGCTGGCCGGTCGTGTCGGGCTGCACGGGCGGTTCGGTGACCGCAGCGCGCGCGCGCCGGGGCTTGGGGAGGGTGGTCGTCATAAGGGTGCCGTTTTTACCCCGAACGGCCCTTGCGCCTGCGGCCCAATGCCCACACCAGGGCCAGCGTGATGCCCATGACGACGAACGACACCACGGTGGTCAGCGTGCCCAGCGCGTAGATGGACGGCGTGGTCACCGTGCTGGTCAGGCCCTGCAGCTCCAGCGGCAGCGTGTTCACGTCGCCAATGGCCTGCGAGGTGCGGGCGATCTCGTCCCAGCTGAGCGTGAAACCGAACATGCCAATGCCCACGACCGAGGGCGCAATCAGCGGCAGCACCACATGCGCAAAGCCCTGCCAGGGCGTGGCCCCCAGGTCGCGTGCGGCTTCTTCGTACGCAGGGTTGAAGCGGTTGAACACCGCGAACATGATCAGCAGGCCAAACGGCAGCGTCCACGTCAGGTGCGCGCCCAGGGCCGAGGTGAAAAGGCCGAGCGACGTGCCATAGCCCTCCAGCGCACTCTCCATGCCCAGCCATTCCAGCGCCGCCTTGATGCCGTTGTCGATGAGCCGGAACTCCAGCCCGATGCCCAGCGAGACGATGATGGACGGCATGATGAGGCTGGCCACGACGATGAAGAACAGCGTGTTGCCGCCCGCCAGCCGCTTGCGAA
>NZ_QAIM01000219.1:0-4330 GCF_003061035.1 Acidovorax sp. HMWF018 | reverse complement strand
GACAGCACCACCGTGCACAGCATCACCGCCACGCCCAGGCCGAGCGAGCGCCACAGCGCCGCGCCAATGTCCACCACGCCCAGCCCTTCGGCCAGCTTGGAGAACCAGTGCAGCGACACACCGCGCATGGGGAAAGTGAGCCCACCCTCGGGGCCCTGGAAGCTCAGGATGAAGATGACGAACATGGGCCCGTACATGAACAGCACGAACAGCGCAAAAAAGATGGCCAGGGGCCAGAAGCTGGCGGGACGAGATTCTCGGACTTTCATCTCACAGCTCCTTGCGAATGTCGACGAGGCGCGTGAGGCCCCAGATGATCATCAGCACCACGGCCAGCAGGATCACGGCATTGGCCGCCGCCAGCGGGAACTGCAGGTAAGACGTCTGCACCTGGATGATCTTGCCAATCGATGCGATCTGCTGCCCGCCCATCACGCCGATGGTCACGAAGTCGCCCATGACGATGGTGATCACAAAGATCGAGCCGATGATGATGCCGGTGCGCGAGAGCGGCACGATCACGTTCCACAGCGTCTGCCAGCCACTCGCGCCACTGTCGCTGGCCGCCTCGATGAGGCTGTGGTCGATGCGCATCATGCTGTTGAAGATGGGCACGATCATGAACATGGTGTACAGGTGCACGAAGGCCAGCACCACCGAGAAGTCCGAGAACAGCAGCCACTCCAAAGGCGTCTCGATCAGGTTCATGCCCATCAGCGTCTGGTTGACCAGCCCATTGCGTCCCAGCAGCGGCACCCACGAGATCATGCGGATCACGTTCGACGTCCAGAACGGAATGGTGCACAGCACGAACAGCAGGGTCTGCATGCCCGAAGAGCGCACATGGAAGGCCAAAAAATAGGCCACGGTGAAGCCGATCACCAGCGTAATCAGCCACACCAGAAAACTGAACTTGAGTGTGGAGTAATACGTCTTGAGCGTGACACACAGGCCGTCTGACGCATCGCCACAGCCCGCGAAGATCGACACGTAGTTCTTGAACGTGAAGCCGGGCAACAGCTCGTACTCGTTGAAGTCCCAGAAGCTGACCATCACGATCAGCGCCAGCGGAATCAGAAAAAACAGCGCGAACACCAGCGTGAACGGCGCAGCCTGCCACCAGGCGGCAATGCTACGACCGGGGACGGCTGCAGCGGGTAAGGACGGGGTGGTCGTGCTCATGGTGTTTGCAATCAATGAATCCAAAGGTCTACCGTTCGGCGCTTGCTCTTGAGACTGTCGCTGCCCAAGGCCAGTGCCCCCGTGCAAGGGCCGCCCCGCCGCACCGGGGGCGTCCCCCTCCCGACCCGCGCAGCGGGTCGAGAGAGGGGTGAAGGCGCGCAGCGCCTCAGGGGGTGCACTCCTTACGCCGCGACGAACTCATTCCACTTCTGCACCATGTAGTTGTTCTCGTCCATCAGCGCGTTCCAGCAGGCAATGCCACCCATGCGCGACTCGTAGCTGCCGCCGTCGCGCACTGCACCGGCCTTGGCCAGCACGTCGCCATTGGGGCTCTTGATGTCCTGCGTGGCGGGCTTGCCTTCCATCCAGTAGGCCCACTCGTAGGCTTCCATCTTGGACTTGGCGGTCTCCAGCACGGCGCTGTAGTAGCCCTGGCGGTTCAGGTAAGCACCAGCCCAGCCGTCGAGGAACCAGTTGATGAACTCGTAGGCGCCATCGAGCTTGCGGCCGCTCAGCGTGGCGGGCAGGCCAAAGCCTGCGGCCCAGGCGCGGTAGCCTTCCTTCAGGGGCTGGAAGTTGCAGGCGATGCCCTTGGTGCGCACGGCCGTCACAGCCGGGCTCCACATCGACTGGATCACCACCTCGCCTGATGCCATCAGGTTCACCGACTCGTTGAAGTCCTTCCACAGCGCGCGGAACTGGCCCTGCTTCTTGGCCTCGATCAGGGTCTTGATCGTGAGATCAATCTCCTTCTTGGTCATGTTGCCCTTGTCGGGGTACTTGTAGAGGCCCATGGCCTCGACCACCATGGCGGCGTCCATGATGCCGATGGAGGGGATGTTCAAAATCGCGGTCTTGCCCTTGAACTCGGGGTTGAGCAGCTCGGCCCACGAGTTGATCGGGCGCTTGATCAGGTCGGGGCGGATGCCCAGCGTGTCGGCGTTGTACACGGTGGGGATCAGGCTCATGAACTGCGTGGGCGCGGTCGCGAACTTCTTGGACTTTTCACCTTCCAGGTAGATCACCTTCTTGGGTGCGGTGCCCTGGTCGCCCACGGCTTTGCCAGCCACCTGGCCGGTAGTGAACAGCGTGGTGATCTTGTCGGCGTTCTTGATGCGCTTGGTGTCGATGCCCTTGAGGTTGCCGGTGGGGACGATCTTTTTCAGCGAGAAGTACTCGGTGTCGATCAGGTCAAAGCTGTTGGGCGCGGTGACGGCGCGCTTGGTCACGTCGTCGGTGGTCACGGCCACGTACTGGATCTCGATGCCGGTGTCGGCCTTGAACTTCTCGGCAATCGCCTTGTCCTGGTTCACCGCCGTGCCCAGGTAGCGCAGCACGATCTTCTCTTGCGAATGCACGGCCGGGAACATGCCAGCGGCCAGGATGCCCGCCGTGCCCTTGAGCAGCGAGCGGCGAGCCACACCAGTGGCATCACGGACAACGCCAGTGGCATCGGAGACAACAACGGGGGAATCAGCACGGGAAGCATCGGACATGGGAAAACTCCTTGGGTTGCGAAAGGGGACGGGTGAAAAAAGAGGGGACGTGGCGGCGCGGTCAGGCGGCGACGGCCACTGCGGGAGCGGGCACCGCCAGTGATGCGACAGCAGGCTGGGAGAGCGGGTGTGCCTGGTCGGGCGTCCAGTGCAGTTGCACGCCCTGCCCCACCTGGTAGGGCTGCGCAGCAAAGGCGGCCTCGGACACCATCACCGAATACGCCGCCGTGGCGTTGGCCGACAGAACTGCGCCGTGCTTTTGCAGGCCCACCAGCACATAGGTGCCTTGGTATTCCACATCGGTCACCACGGCCTGCATGCGCTGGGCACCCCAGGGCAACTCGGCACTGGCGGGGGCAATCTGCAGGTGGTCGGTGCGCACGCCCACCTTGCCTTCGGGTGTGTCGATCACGTTATGCCCGCCCATGAAGCGCGCCACGAATTCGCTGGCGGGCCGGTTGTAAACCTCGTGCGGGCTGCCCACCTGCTCGATCACGCCGTGGTTCATCACCACCATGGTGTCGGCCAGGGCCATGGCCTCTTCCTGGCTGTGGGTCACATGGATGAAGGTCAGGCCCAGCTCCTTTTGCCAGCGGCGCAGCTCGGCGCGCATCTGGATGCGCAGGAAGGGGTCGAGCGCGGACAGCGGCTCGTCGAGCAGCAGCACACGCGGCTGGGTGATGAGCGCACGCGCCAGCGCCACACGCTGCTGCTGCCCGCCGGAGAGTTCTGCGGGCTTGCGCTCGGCCAGGTGCCCCAGGGCCACGCGCTCCAGCAGGTCGCGCGCCTTGGCCTGGCGCTCCGCCTTGGCCACGCCTTTCATCTTGAGGCTGAAGGCCACGTTATCGAGCGCCGAGAGGTGCGGAAACAGCGCAAAGCTCTGGAACATCATGGCCGTGCCGCGTGCGGCGGCGGGCAGGTCGGTGATGTTGCGGTTCTCCAGCAGGATGTCGCCACTCGTCACCGATTCGTGCCCGGCAATCATGCGCAACGTGGTGCTCTTGCCGCAGCCCGAAGGCCCCAGCAGGCAGCAGTAGCTGCCGCTGGCAATGCGCAGGTTGATCGCATCCACGGCGGGCTTGCCTTGGGCGTAGCGTTTGGTCAGCGCCACGATTTCAATGGCGGCGGAGGTGGGCGCAGGGTGGGTGCTTTGCATGGCGTATGCCCTACGCAAGGCCCATGCCAACTTTGTACACAATGTTTTATGAACTTTGCATACAAAATGCACCAACACGGCGCACATTGCCGCCCCATACCGGTCCACGCCCGCGCTGCCCCTGGTCCAACCTCGGGCAAACCATGCACCGAAACAGCGCTGAGCCGTGCGGGTGCGTGGCTATACTGGCTTCGCCTTTGAAACAATTTATTACGCCGGCACGTCCTTCCCCCCCCTCTTGCCTGCCGCATGACGAACCTCGACCCGCGCTCCATGATCGCCCTGGCGGGCTTCATGTCTGCCGTCATGGCCCTGGTGCTGCTGTTCATGCGGCGGCACTACCCGCCCAGCATCCGGGGCGTGGGCGGATGGGCGGCGGCGCCACTGCTGTGGCTGCTGTCCACCGTGCTGTTTGGCGCGCGTGGCGCCATCCCCGACTGGCTGGGCCTGGTGCTGGCCAACCAGCTGCTGGTGCTGGGCTCGGTCACTTATTACA
>NZ_QAIM01000218.1:0-1677 GCF_003061035.1 Acidovorax sp. HMWF018 | reverse complement strand
TTTTTGGTGCTGCGCGTGCAACAGGGTGGCCTGCCGCTGGCCTGGACGCCCCTGGTGCTGGTGCTGATGAACGTGGTGTTTGCACTGGGCGCCTACCCGCTGGGCAAACTGGCAGACAGCACCCGCCACACCACGCTGCTGACCTGGGGACTGGTAGCGCTGATCGCTGCCGATGCGCTGCTGGCCCTCAGCGACCGGGGCGCCGCCGCCTGGCTGGGGATTGCGCTGTGGGGCCTGCACATGGCCATGACGCAGGGGCTGCTGGCCACCATGGTGGCCGACACCGCACCGGCCGACCTGCGGGGCACGGCGTTTGGCATGTTCAACCTGGTCAGCGGCGTGGCACTGCTGGTGGCCAGCGGGCTGGCAGGCCTGCTGTGGGACCGGCTGGGCGCCAGTGCCACGTTTGGTGCCGGAATCCTGTTTGCCACGCTGGCGCTGGCGGGTGTGTTGGTGCAATCTGCCCGGCACGGCCGCACCCCAAAGCCCCCTGTACCGCAGGGCTGAGGTGGTGGGCCTGAGCGTGCCCCTTAAAATCCCCGGATTCCAGCCCGCCCGGCGGGCCTACCAGCACCACACCACCCATGAGCTCTTCTGCCCCTTCCACCCCCATCTCCTACAAAGACGCCGGCGTTGACATCGACGCGGGCGACGCCCTGGTCGAGCGCATCAAGCCGCTGGCCAAGAAGACCATGCGCGAAGGCGTGCTGGCGGGCATCGGCGGCTTTGGCGCGCTGTTTGAAGTGCCCAAGCGCTACAAGGAGCCCGTGCTGGTCTCTGGCACCGATGGCGTGGGCACCAAGCTCAAGCTGGCGTTTGAATGGAACATGCACGACACCGTGGGCATCGACTTGGTGGCCATGAGCGTGAACGACGTGCTGGTGCAGGGCGCCGAGCCCCTGTTCTTCCTGGACTACTTTGCCTGCGGCAAGCTCGACGTGGACACGGCTGCGGCCGTGGTCGGCGGCATCGCCAAGGGCTGCGAACTCTCCGGTTGTGCGCTGATCGGCGGCGAAACCGCCGAAATGCCCGGCATGTACCCTGCGGGCGAATACGACCTGGCCGGCTTTGCAGTGGGCGCGGTCGAAAAGTCCAAGATCCTGACCGGCAAGGACGTGGCCCCTGGCGACGTGGTGCTGGGCCTGGCCAGCCATGGCGTGCACTCCAACGGCTTTTCCCTGGTGCGCAAGTGCATTGACCGCGCTGAAAGCCAGGGCACCGTGCCCGCCACGCTGGACGGCAAGCCCTTCAAGCAGGCCATCATGGAGCCCACCCGCCTGTACGTGAAGAACGTGCTGGCCGCGCTGGCCGCTCACCCCATCAAGGCCCTAGCCCACATCACCGGCGGTGGTTTGCTGGAGAACATCCCCCGCGTGCTGCCCGACGGCACCGCCGCGCACCTGAAGAAGGGCAGCTGGCCCCAGACCGAGCTGTTCGCCTGGCTGCAGAAGACGGCGGGCATCGACGACATCGAGATGAACCGCACCTTCAACAACGGCATTGGCATGGTGGTGGTGGTGGATGCGGCCAACGCCGAAGCCACGGCCGCCACGCTGCGAGCTGCCGGTGAACAGGTCTACGCGATTGGCACGATCGCAGCGCGTGGCGAAGGCGCCGCCGTGGTGGTGGCCTGATACCCGGCCAGCAACACCGCCCCCTCACCGCGCATGGCGCAGC
>NZ_QAIM01000217.1:0-1051 GCF_003061035.1 Acidovorax sp. HMWF018 | reverse complement strand
CGGCGGCCTACGGGCAGGGTGGAGAGGTCGGTGCTCTGGCGCAGCTCGGCAATGAAGTCCACCGCATTGCGCAGGCCAGTGGCCGTGGGCTCAGCCACGCCCAGCGCGTTCACACCCTGCAGGCCCAGGCCCAGGAACACAGCGTCGTAAGCGCCCAGCAAGCTGTCGAGCGTGATGTCACGGCCCAGTTGCTGGCCCGTGCGCACCTCGATACCGCCGATGGACAGCAGCCACTCCACTTCCTTCTGCGCAAAGTTGTGGGCGGTCTTGTAGCTGGCCAGGCCATATTCGTTGAGGCCGCCGAGCTTGGGGCGCGCCTCGAACAGCACCACGTCATGCCCGCGCACGGCCAGGCCATGCGCACAGGCCAGGCCCGCAGGCCCTGCGCCCACCACGGCCACGCGCTTGCCGGTGACGGCTGCGCGCTGGAACAGCGGTGCACCGGGCTGGGCAAAGAAGGCGTCGGTGGCGTAGCGCTGCAGTGAGCCGATCTCCACCGGCTTGTCTTCGTTGGTGTTGCGCACGCAGGCCTGCTCGCACAGCACCTCGGTGGGGCACACCCGAGCGCACATGCCACCCAGCGGGTTCGCCTCCAGGATGGCGCGGGCCGCGCCCCGGTTGTTGTCCTGCGCAATGCGGTGGATGAACGACGGGATGTCGATGCCCGTGGGGCAGGCCGTGGCGCAGGGGGCGTCGTGGCAGTAATAGCAGCGCTCGGCCTCGATCAGCGCCTGCGGGCGGGTGAGCGGCGGGTGTGCGTCGCTGAAGTTGACGGCGTAGTCGGCCAGGTTCAGGCGTGCGGCATGAATGCCGCAGGCACGGCTTGCGGGTGTGTCCATCAGGTTTCCTCCGAGAGGGTCAGGGTGGGGGTCTGGGCGCCCATGGGGCGTGCAAGCGCACGCCGCGCAGCGTTGGAGCGCCAGCCAGTGGCGCCAACCAATGCGGCACCAGCGTGAATGCTGGTGCCCGCAAACTTCGGAGGTTTCATCGTGGTCCTCGCTGTGGGGTGCAGGTGCCCGCTGCTTTGGTGCGGCGGTGCCCTGCGTTGTGG
>NZ_QAIM01000020.1:0-2034 GCF_003061035.1 Acidovorax sp. HMWF018 | reverse complement strand
CGCTGGCGAGCCTCAGTTTCAGAGCTGCGCCCAGATGGACAAACCCAGCAGAGTTGGCTATGGGCTGCACCGGCGAAACACTCAACCCGCCAAATCAGCGAGGTACTGGAGCGCATCGACCTGCTTTACACGCTGGACGTTCATAAGCACCTGGCAGACATCCCCGATCTCATCTTGCGCCGCTACGCGCGCCGACTTGTCTCCAGGCCGCCCTCAGCCGGAGCCAAGATCAAAGAGCCAGCGCGCACCGTGGAGGTCGCATGCTTTCTTCGGTATTGCCTGTTCACCACCACAGACCAGTTGATCCTTATGGTGCAGCGCCGGATCGCCGATCTGTGGCGTCAGGCTGCCGCCGATGTCCCCGCTACCGTCAATTGGGCCGCAATGTACAAAACGCTGCTCGGCGAACTTGTTGCCTTGAGCGCGCAAGGTGCGGTGCCAGATGCTGAGTTGCGTGCCCGTCTTGAAGCCTTGATCACCGAAACCCAGAAACGCAAACCACCGAGCAGGGCCTCCCTGGTCCGCGAGGGATTGATTGATGGAATTCGCCCCGTGCGGTCGTTGCTCGTCGCCATTGCAAAGCTGCCCTGGCAGGCCACCGGCGAGCATCCTGCCATCGAGTACCTTGCCAAGCTGCAAGCTTTATATCTCAAAGGATCCAGAAAGCTGCCAGTTGAAGTGGTGGCACCAAGTCTGGGAATGATCTGGCAGGTTTCGATCTCCAGCCCAGACCGGGAACGGGCGTTTCAGGCGTTGGAGGTGGCCACCCTGTTTGCCCTGCGCCGCGCGGTGCGCAATGGCTCGGTCTGGATTGAGCACAGCCTGAGCTTTCGGGGTCGTGCGCGCTTGTTCTTCACGGACGAGCGTTGGCAGGCAGAGTCCAAGAAACACTATGCCCGTCTATCGTTACCCAGCAAGGCTGCCACTTTCTTGAAGCCTTTGCTGGCCAGAGTAACTGCCGGTGTCGATGCGGTGGCCGCTGCAGCCCGCAGTGGCGTACTGCGCGTGGATGATGAACTCCATTTGTCGCCATTGCCCGCAGAGGACGAAGACCCAGAAGTGACCAAGCTGCGCGCGGCTTTGGATCACCGCATCGGTGAGGTTCAATTGCCGGAAGTGATTCTGGCCGTTGACGCCCAGGTGCGCTTTAGCTGGATCATGCTCGGACGTGAGCCGCGCTCTACCGACGAGCTGCTGATGGTCTATGCCGGCATCATGGCCCACGGCACCAGTCTGACTGCGGTCGAATGCGCGCGCATGATTCCGCAATTGTCTGCCACCAGCATTCGCCAGGCCATGCGCTGGGCGCGGGACGAACGGCGTCTGAGCCAGGCCTGCCAGGCTGTGCTGGAATTCATGCAGCGACACCCGATTGCCGCCACCTGGGGGCGGTCCGATTTGGCATCTTCTGACATGATGAGCATGGAGACCACCAAACGGGTGTGGCAAGCCCGGCTTGATCCTCGGCGCAACACACCTTCCATTGGAATCTACTCCCATGTAAAAGACCGGTGGGGCATCTTCCATGCGCAGCCCTTTGTGCTCAATGAGCGCCAGGCGGGCGTGGCCATTGAAGGTGTCATCCGCCAAGAAAAGCTGGAGACCAGCCAGCTTGCTGTGGATACCCATGGCTACACCGACTTTGCCATGTCACATGCCCGTTTGCTTGGTTTTGATCTTTGCCCGCGGTTGAAGGAACTCAAACAGCGCCACCTCTTTGTGCCACGCGGCACCAAAGTGCCCGCAGAAATCGCTGCGGTGTGCGAAGCCAATGTCGACGTCGCTTTGATCGAAAAGCATTGGGATAGTCTGGTGCACCTGGCAGCCTCGGTCATGAGCGGACATGCCAGTGCGGTGGCAGCTCTTGCGCGGTTCGGTTCTGCCGCCCAGGGCGATCCAATCTATGAGGCTGGCGTGCAATTGGGGCGGTTGCTGCGTACGGCGTTTTTGGCTGACTACTTTGTCAAGGACGCTTTCAGGAACGAGTTGCGCCGGGTGCTCAATCGGGGCGAGGCTGTTAACGCCCTCAAGCGC
>NZ_QAIM01000216.1:0-4133 GCF_003061035.1 Acidovorax sp. HMWF018 | reverse complement strand
TTGTGGGGCGTGGCCTCGCAAATGTTGACAAGCACAGACCGCCCGCATGAAGCGGGCGCTGGCAATCAGTAGCCGAGGGTCTTGCCGTCGGGGTTGCGGGGGTCCGAGTAGCCGTACAGCGCGCCACCACGGAGCTGGATGGTCTGCGTGCGGCCCATCGAAGGCTTGACCGCGATGTTGTGGCCGCGTTGCTTGAGCAGGGCAATGGTGTCGGGCGAGAGGCCCTTTTCTACGCGCAGCTCGTCCGGCGTCCACTGGTGGTGCACGCGGGGTGCCGCTGCGGCCTCCGCAGGGTTCATGCCGAAGTCGATGGTGTTGACCACCGTCTGCAGCACCGTGGTGATGATGCGTGCGCCGCCGGGGCTGCCTGTCACCAGCGTGGGCTTGCCGTCCTTGAGCACCAGGGTGGGCGTCATGGACGACAGGGGGCGCTTCTTAGCGGCCACTGCGTTCGCGTCGCCACCGACCAGGCCATAGGCATTGGCCACGCCGGGCTTGGCCGAGAAGTCGTCCATCTCGTTGTTGAGCAGGATGCCCGTGCCCTTGGCGACGATGCCGCTGCCGAAGTTGGTGTTCAGCGTGTAGGTCACGGCCACGGCGTTGCCCGCCTTGTCCACCACCGAGTAGTGGGTGGTCTGGTCGCTCTCATACGGCTGGGGCTGGCCGGGCTTGATCTCCTTGGCCGGGCGTGCGCGGTTGGGGTCAATGCCCTTGGCCAGCGATTCGGCATAGCGCTTGGAGGTCAGGCCCTTCAGCGGGATCTTCACGAAGTCCGGGTCGCCCAGGTATTCGGAGCGGTCGGCGTATGCCAGCTTGCTGCTCTCGGCCATGTAGTGGATGGTCTGCGCGCTGTTGGGGCCCCACTGGGCCAGGGGCAGGGGCTCCAGCATGTTCAGGATCTGCACCAGGTGCGGGCCGCCCGAGGAGGGTGGGGGCATGGTCACGATCTCGTAGCCACGGTAGGTGCCACGCGTGGGGACGCGTTCGGCCACCTTGTATTCGCGCAGGTCTTGCAGGGTGATGGCGCCTGCGTGGGGAGCCATCTCGGCCGCGATCTTCTGGGCGATCTCGCCTTCGTAGAACGCCTTGGCGCCCTGCTGGGCGATGAGGCGCATGGATTGCGCCAGGTCTTTTTGCACCAGCGGGTCACCCACCTTCAGGGGTTCGCCGTTCTTCCAGAAGATGGCCTGGGTGGCAGGCCACTTGCCCATGTTCTTCTTCTCTTGCTGCAGGATCTTGGCGAGCGTTTCGCTCACCGGGAAGCCCTTGTCCGCCAGTTCGATGGCCGGGGCGATCACACGCGACAGGGGCAGGGTGCCCCAGCTCTTGAGTGCGTGTTCCATGCCCGCCACGGTGCCGGGAACGCCCACGGCATAGTGGGTGTACAGCGACTTGCCGTCCACCACATTGCCCTTGGCGTCCAGGTACATGTCGCGCGTGGCCTTCGATGGCGCCACTTCGCGGAAGTCGAGGGCCACGCTCTTGCCGGTCTTGGCGTCGTGCACCATCATGAAGCCGCCACCGCCCAGGTTGCCCGCATTAGGCAGGGCCACGGCCAGCGCAAAGCCAATGCCCACGGCCGCATCCACAGCGTTGCCACCGGCCTTGAGGATGTCCAGGCCGATCTGCGAGGCCAGCTCCTGCTCGGAGGCGACCATGCCATTGCGTGCCACCACGGGGTGGAACACATCCATGTCGAAGTCGTAGGCTGCACTGGCGGCCTGGGCCGAGGCCGTCTGCTGCACTGTGGGCGCGGGTGCAGCCGTGGCTACCGGCGGCGTGCTGCCGCAGGCCGTGAGGCTGGCCAGGGCCAGCACAACGCTGCCAGCCAGCAGCGTATGACGAATGTTCATGGGATATCTCCTGGTGTGTGGAATCTGGAAATGACAACGGGCGCACCCAGCCGATGGATGCGCCCGCGCCAGTGTAGGTCGGTCAAAGGGCTGCCAGAGGCAATCTCGTCATGACATTGAAGCGCAGCACTGATGTGCTGCGTGCATTACTTACTGCCCTGTGGGCCCTCAGGCGAGCAAGTCGCTCAATGTCCGTGCAATCACCTTGGTGGCGCGGCGCAGGTCTTCGAGCTGCAGGCGCTCGTCGGCGCGCTTGGCGTGCGATTCGAGGACCGTGCGGGGGCCTGCACCGTAAATCACGCCGGGAATGCCGCGCTCCACATACAGGCGCACATCGGTGTAGAGCGGCGTGCCCACGGCGGGGACCGGTTCACCGATCACGGCCTGGGCATGTTGCTGGATCGCATCGACCAGGGGCTTGTTGCCCGCCAGCGGCGTCATCGCATTCGCCAGCAGCAGGCGCTTGATCTCCACGCTGATACCGGCGCGCTCACCTGCAGCCTGTTCGATCACGCGGCGGATGTTGGCTTCGACCTCCACCGGGTTTTCCTCGGGGATCATGCGGCGGTCGAGCTTGAACATCACCTTGCCGGGTACGACGTTGGTGTTGGTGCCGCCCTCGATGCGGCCCACGTTCAGGTAGGGGTGCTTGATCCCCTCGACCTTGGACGTGACCTTCTTGTACTCGTCGTTCTGTGCGTACAGCGCGTTCAGGATGTGCACGGCGCCCTGCAGGGCATCCACTCCGGTGTGAGGCACGGCGGCATGGGCCATCTTGCCGTGCACCGTCACTTCCATCTGCAGGCAGCCGTTGTGGGCGGTGACCACTTCGTAGCTGAAGCCTGCGGCAATCATCAGGTCGGGCTTTGTCAGTCCCTTTTGCAGCAGCCAGCCGGGGCCGAGTTCGCCGCCAAACTCTTCGTCGTAGGTGAAGTGCAGCTCCACCGCGCCCTGGGCGGGCTTGGCCACGGCTTCGAGGGCGCGCACCGCAAAGGTGAAGCTTGCAAAGTCGCTCTTGCTCACGGCGGTGGCGCGGCCATACATGGCGCCATCGACGATCTCGGCGCCATAGGGGTCGTGTGTCCAGCCTTCGCCGGGCGGCACCACGTCACCGTGGGCGTTCAGGGCGATGGTCTTGCCACCGCTGCCGTACGGTCTGCGCACGATGAGGTTGGTGATGGATTCCATGCCGTAGGCCAACACATCAGCGGCGGGCACGGCGTGCTTTTCGGCCTCGTAGCCAAAGTCCTTCAGCAGCTCGGCCGTGCGCTCGGCATGGGGCGCGTTGTTGCCGGGGGGCGTGTCGGTGGGTACGCGCACCAGGGCCTGCAGAAAGCGCACTTCGTCGTCAAAGTGCTGGTCGATCCAGGCGTCCAGCGCGGCGTGGTGGTTCGGGGTGGTCATGGTTGTTGTTCCTCGGCAAGCTGGTGCAGCACCTGGGTGAAGGCGTCCACGGCCAGTTGCATGTCGTTGTTGGTGGTGGATTCGAGCGGGTTGTGGCTGATGCCAGAGTTTTCTCCGCGCACAAACAGCATGGCCTGCGGCATGATTTCATGCAGCTTCATGGCATCGTGGCCTGCCCCACTGGGCATGCGGAACACGGGCACGCCCAGGTGGTCCACAGCACGCTCCCACTGGTGCTGCAGGGCCGGGGCGCTGGGGGCTGCTGCGGCGCGCATGGATTCCTCCAGCGTATAGCGCAGGCCGCGCCGGGCTGCGATCTGGCCCAGGTGGTCCAGCACATCGCGCACCAGTGCGTCCCGTTGCGGATCGGTGGGCGCACGCAGGTCCAGGCTGAACTGGCAGCGGCCCGGCACCACATTGATGGAGCCGCCGGGCACGTTGAGCAGGCCGATCGTGCCCACCGAGTCCCCGTCCTGGGCGGCGCGCTGCTCGATGTACAACGCCAGCTCTGCCACAGCCACGGCCGCATCGCGGCGGCGGTCCATGGGGGTGGTGCCTGCGTGGCTCGCGGTGCCGATCATCTCGCCCACAAACCGCACACCCCCATTGATGGAGGTGACCACGCCCAGCGGCAGATCCAGCTCGTTGAGCACCGGGCCCTGTTCGATGTGGACTTCAATGAAGCCCAGGTACTGCGCCGGGTCGCGTTGCAGCTTGGCAATGTCGTCAATGCACAGACCCGCGTGCTGCATGGCCGCGCGCATGGTCACGCCGTCCGCATCCTTCTGGTCCAGCCAGGCCGGGTTGAAGTGCCCGATGAGCGCGCCCGAACCCAGAAAGGTGGCCTTGTAGCGCTGGCCTTCCTCTTCGGCAAAG
>NZ_QAIM01000215.1:0-4131 GCF_003061035.1 Acidovorax sp. HMWF018 | reverse complement strand
CTCGGCCACCGGAGCCGCACGTCCGTCGCCAGCTGCGGGGTTGGCAGGCATGGCGCTGCTGTTGGCGCTGCGCGTGTCCACCTTGTTTTGTGCCTTGGACGCCGCCGCACCACCGGATGCAGAAGGGTTCACCTCGGACGGAGGGCGCGCATTGCTGTTGGCGGGGGCCTGGGCCAGCGCAGCGGTGCATGCCAATGCGGCCAGAGCGGCGAAGACGGTTTGCTTTTGCATGGAGAACTCCTTCAGAAAAACGTGCGATCAAGCGAAATGCTTGGATGCATTGTTTTGCCGCACCCCGCCCCCGCTTGTAGGACGTTCACGGGCCTGCAGGTCAGGCCAAGCGCCTGAGCATGTGGGGTGTGAACGCGTACCAGGGGACGCTTGCGTCTGGCTACAAACTGTGCGGACATCTACACACAACAGGCGTGCCGCGTTACACCGCGCTGGCAAATGTAGAGTGAGGCAACAGCAGGCAAGAGTGCTGGCGCGGCACGCTTTGCTGCGGTGCAATGCAACCCTGTTCAACTTCCAAGGAGCCAGGCTCACCATGAAAGCACTGCAACGACGCCACTACTCGTTCGACACACGCAGCGTGATGCTCTTCGCCGCCCTCTCTCTGGGTGGTGTGGGTGCCTTGCAGGCACAGACGTCCTCCTCTTCCTCTCCTCCCCAATTTGGCCCCGCAAGCAAGAGCACCGCACAGTCAGGCTCGCCTTTTTCTGTGGGGCCCAGCAGTGGCGGCGTCTCCACCGCAGCGGCCGCCGCATTTGACAAGGCCGACACCAACAAGGACGGTCAGCTGAGCGCCCAAGAGGCCGCCACGCTACCAGCCATCAGCCAACGTTTCAAGGAACTCGATACCGACAAGAACGGATCTCTGTCCCGCGCCGAGTTCGACAAGGGGGTGCAGTCCTGACCCTGCACACCGCTTAACTGCCCTGAGCCAGAGGCCGGGGTAGGCGCAACTACCAAACCGCAAAGCCTGCCCGCGCTGGAACTCCAGGGCGTGGGCAGGCCTTTGTGCGTACAAGCAGCAGCAAATGAATTTCAGTCGTGCAACGATGACAAAAACTGCTGCAGCTCAGGCGTCTGCGGACTTCCAAACAGCTGGGCAGGCGTGCCCTGCTCATGCACCCGCCCTTGGTGCATGAAGATCACACGGTCGCTCACCTTGCGGGCGAACGCCATCTCGTGCGTGACCATCATCAGCGTCATGCCTTCTTGCGCCAGCGATTCGACCACGCGCAGCACCTCACCCACCAGTTCAGGGTCCAGCGCCGAGGTGATCTCGTCACACAGGAGCACCTGCGGCTCCATGGCCAGTGCGCGCGCAATGGCCACGCGCTGCTGCTGGCCGCCCGAGAGCTGGTCGGGCATGGCGTCAAACTTTTCGCCCAACCCCACGCGCGCCAAAAGCTGCCGCGCCTGCGCCTCGGCGGTTTTGGCATCGCGCGCCTTCACCAGCGTGGGCGCCAGCATGATGTTGCGGCCCACAGAGAGGTGCGGAAACAGATTGAAGCTCTGGAAGATCATGCCCACCTGCTGGCGCAGCGCGCGCATGGCGGCGGGGCTGTCGTGCAGCAGCTTCTGGCCGTTGACGCTGAGGGCGCCTTCCTGGAACTCCTCCAGCCCATTCACGCAGCGCAGCAACGTGCTCTTGCCCGAGCCACTCTTGCCGATGATGGCGATGACCTCGCCGCGCTGCACTTTCAGGTCGATGCCCTTGAGCACTTCATTGCTGCCGTAGGACTTGCGCAGCGCAGTGATGTCCACAATGGGCGGCTCACCCACCACGATGCCGTCGTGCGCAAGGGTGGGTTTGGTTGCGGAGGCTTCAGCGGCGATGGCCATGGAGTTTCCTTTCAAGGGACTGCGCCACCAGGCTCACCGGGAAGCACAAAACAAAATACAGCAGCGCTACGCAGGCGTAGACAAGGAAGGGCTTGTAGGTGGCGTTGGAGATCATGCTGCCCGCCTTGGTCAGCTCCACAAAGCCGATGACCGAAGCCAGCGCCGTGCCCTTGATCACCTGCACCAGAAAGCCCACCGTGGGCGGCACCGCGATGCGCAGCGCCTGCGGCAGCACCACGTGGCGCAGCTGCTCGCCAAAGTTGAGCGCCAGGCTCTGCGCCGCCTCCCACTGCCCCTTGGGGATGGAGGCCACACAGCCGCGCCAGATCTCTGTGAGGTAGGCACTGGTGTAGAGCGTGAGCGCCACCGCAGCAGCCGTCCACGGCGAGGTCTTGATGCCAAAGAGCGCAATGCCGAAGTAGGCCAGGAACAGCTGCATCAGCAGCGGCGTGCCCTGGAACACCTGCACATAAGCGCCCACGGCGCGGTCCACGCCACGCACTTTGGACAGGCGCAGCACCAGCAGCACCAGGCCCACCAGGCCACCACCGATGAAGGCGATGAGGGACAGGGACACCGTCCAGCGCGCTGCCAGCAGCAGGTTGCGCAGGATGTCCCACAGGGAAAATTCAACCATCTCGATTTACCTCCCCACCAAGAATCGGGCGCCCACCCACATCAGCAGGCGGCGGGTGAGCATGGACAGCACCAGGTACACGGCAGTGGCCAGGATGAAGGCCTCGAAAGCGCGGAAGGTGTTGCTGGAGATCAGGTTGGCGGCGTAGCTCAGCTCGGGCGTGGAGATCTGCCCGCACACGGCCGAGCCCAGCATCACGATGATGATCTGGCTGACCATGGCGGGCCACACCTTTTGCAGCGCGGGCGGCAGCACCACGCGCCGGAAGGTCTGGCCCGGCGTCAGCGCCAGACTGTGCGCGGCTTCGATCTGGCCACGGGGTGTGGCCTCGATGCCTGCGCGAATGATCTCGGCGGAATACGCGCCCAGGTTGATCACCATGGCCAGCACCGATGCAAACTCGGGCGAGAGCTTGAGCCCCAGCGCGGGCAGCCCGAAGAACAGGAAGAACAGCTGCACGATGAAAGGCGTGTTGCGCACCAGCTCCACATAGCTGGCCACGGCCCAGCGCAGCGCAGTGGGACGGTGGCCCAGGTTGCGCGCACGCGCCCAGGCGCAGACCGTGCCCAGCAGCAGGCCCAGCACGGTGCCCACAATGGTGAGGGCTATGGTCCAGACCACGCCGCGCACCAGCAACGGCCACGACGTGAGGACGGCGGAAAAATCGAGCGCAATCAGCATGCTTGTGCCCTGCGCCGCTTGTCGCGCCG
Organism: Acidovorax sp. HMWF018; assembly: GCF_003061035.1. Taxonomy (NCBI): domain Bacteria; kingdom Pseudomonadati; phylum Pseudomonadota; class Betaproteobacteria; order Burkholderiales; family Comamonadaceae; genus Acidovorax; species Acidovorax sp. HMWF018. Next base: position 933 of record NZ_QAIM01000215.1, on the reverse strand, counting down.
CAGGCCCCTGGGTTTCAGCAATTCATCCTGTGCGCCGCATCACAGGGGCAGGTCACCCGCAGGACGACCCAGCCACTTGTTGGACAGCTTGTCGATGTCGCCCGACTTGCGGGCCTCGGCAATGATTTCGTTCACGCGCAGGCGCAGCTTGTCTTCGCCTTTGGCCACACCGATGAAGTTCGGGCTGTCCTTGAGGAGCAGCTTGTATTCGGTGGCCAGGTTGGGGTTCTTGACCATGATGGTGCCCGCCGTCGATGCGCTGGTCGCAATGGCCTGCGTCTGGCCCGACACAAAGGCCGCAATGCTGGCGGCGTGGTCTTCAAAGCGCTTCACGTCCACGCCGGCAGGCGCGACCTTGGCCAGCTCCTGGTCTTCCATGGCGCCGCGCGTCACGGCCACCGTCTTGCCCGCCAGGTCGGCAAAGCTCTTGATGTTCAGGCTCTTGCTCGCAAACACGGCCTGGAAGAACGGTGCGTAGGCCGCAGTGAAGTCGATCACTTTCTCGCGCTCGGGGTTCTTGCCCAGCGTGGAGATCACGAGGTCGGCCTTCTGCGTTTGCAGGTACGGGATGCGGTTGGCGCTGGTCACGGGAATCAGCTCGACCTTGACGCCCAGCTTGGTGCCGATGTAGTTGGCCATCTCCACGTCCAGGCCCTGGGGCTTGAGGTCGGTGCCGACAAAGCCGTAGGGCGGGTAGTCGGTGGGGATGGCGATCTTGATTTCCTTGGCCTTGAGAATGTTGTCCAGCGCGTTCTGCGCGTGGGCTGCAGGTGCCATCAGGGCCGCTGCGAGGCAGGTGGCGGCAAGCACGCCCAGGGTCAGGCGGCGGGTGGACGAAGTGACGGTGCGGACGGTGGTCATAGCAGGGCTCCTAGGTAGGTGGATGCGTCGGCAGGGGCGTCTGGGTCAGACGCTGGGGGGATGGAACTGGGG
>NZ_QAIM01000214.1:0-2161 GCF_003061035.1 Acidovorax sp. HMWF018 | reverse complement strand
TGGCACGGCTGTTCTGTTCCACGAAGGATCGACGTTACTCGTGGTCGTCAACGCGCTGCGCTTGCTCGCATTCGAAGGTGTGCATTCCGTCGGCGCCGTGGTTCCGCAAGCGGCGCCTACCGCCGCCTCCTGAGACCCAGTCGCTAGCCCTTGTTCGCGTTAGCCGCCTTCGCAGGTACGGCCTTCTCGGCCTTCTTTTCTGCCTTCATGTCGGCCTTGGCGGACTCGTGCGCTGCCTTCGCCGCCTTCTTGCAGGTGGCTTGGGCGGCGCCCTTCTGGTCCTCGCACTTTTCCTTGGCCACGTCATAGGTGGCATTTGCCTTGGCGGACTTCACATCGGCCTCGTTCTTCGGGCTAGGCCTGAAGCGCTGCTCCAGCTCGGCCTTGGCGATCTTCTCCCTGCCTTTAGCTTCGGCCTTGCAGATGTCCCGGGCGTTGTCCTTCATCGCTGCGCAGGCCTTCTTGTCTGCCTTGGCGGTGGCTTCGACCTTTTCCATCTCGGCCTTGTGCTCGTCGTTGGTCAGTGCGAGCGCAGCGGTACTGCCCACGGCAAGGCAGGCGGCGACGAGTGAGATTAGCTTGTGGTTCATTTTGGGGGCCTTCTGGTGGCAAAGTTGACTGGGCTCGCGTGGATAGGTCAGCGGCGATAGGGATCGTTCGGATACGCATCGCGGCGGTTGGGCACTCCGTCCCCATCACGATCGCGCTGGTCGCGCTGGTCGCGCTGGTCGCGGTGGCCCTCGCGGTCGGTGTCGCGCCGATAGGTGCCGCCGTCGTAGTACGGCTGGCTGCGGTAGTAGCCGCCGCTGTAGTAGGGCGAGTTGTCGTAATGAGCGCCGGCTCCGTATGAGGCGCCGCCGCCATAGGCGACGCAACCGGAAAGGCCCGCAACGGCCAACAGGGCTATAAGCAATTTCATTGCAACTCCTTGGCGGACAAAAGGCCCGATTACTTTCATTGGAGGGCTCTACCACGTCGGATAGCTGTCGGGGATGTGCGCGTTTGCGCGTAGGACGTTACCGACCGCCGCCGCAATGGTGTTCTGACTAGGGCTGGAGAGCCGCCCGTTGCTGCACCAATGCGTCCAATCGCACTTCCGCCTGTGCTTGCGCGGTCTGCAAGAGCTGCTGACGACGGAAGTATTCGGACGTGAGCCGTCGCCCCTGGCGATCACCCTCCTGCACCGCTGCTCCTCGCCGGGCCAGTTCTCGGGCCTGTTCGGCCACGGACGCTGCCACGGGAATGTGCTGATCCAACTCAGCGGCGCGCGCCGCTCGGGCATCGAAGTCGCGCAGCATTTGTTCTCGGCGCTTGACTGCCGAAATTTCGGCAGCCTGAGCTGCCTTGGGATTGGCCGGGTGCGGTTCGACCGCTAATGGCTCCGCGCGGGTACCCGGAATCGGTTTGTCCGAATACGACACGGTGCCATCTGGCAGAACAGACTTATAGAGAATTTGCTCTGTCGCGTGTGCCAAGCTGGCGCCCAAGGCAAGATGCGCCAGCAAGACGCCAGGAGCAATCCGCGTGAGTCTCATGACATGATCTTTCGCATGACGCCAGTGCATGAGGCAACTATCGCAGATGTCACCGCTCGGCGATGTAGGACTGCCCGCGCAGTTGCCGTGATCCGAAAGCCCTTCTGTCGCGTCGAGCGGAGGTGGCGACGCAGGCGCTATATCGTCTCTCTCAGGACTTCAGCCACTCCAGCAGCTCCGGCCCGAGCAGGGCCGCGTTGAGCTCTTCGTCCGACTGAGCGACGAAGGCTTCCAGGTCGCGGATGACCACCAACCCGGTGTTCCTGAAACGGCTGGCGATCGTCTTGACGAACTCGAACTTGACGTTCCGGTCTTCGCAGGCCCCTATGAAGAGGAAGTAGACCTGGTCGCCACGCCGCTGGGACTCCTCGAGCACGCGGGTGGTGCGGTCTTCGTCGTTCTTTTCGTTCTCGCCGTCCGTGATGAAGAGCACCAGGGAGCGCTTTTTCTCGTGAGTGTGGGGCGTCCCGTGCCCATGTTCGTGCGTTGGCGAGTTGAAGAGCCGCCACAGGAAACCCTTGCCCTGCGGCGTCTGGTGCGCCTCCTCGCATTCCTTCCAGCCAAAGTGCTCCAGCGCTCGTTCGATCACGAAGCTGTAAGTCGTGCCGCCGTTCCAGCCGGGAACC
>NZ_QAIM01000213.1:0-8291 GCF_003061035.1 Acidovorax sp. HMWF018 | reverse complement strand
CTACTACACACCCTACTTCTTCATGGGGGGCGGGTACCTGGCGGGGCTGCCGTTCTCTGTGTTCGTAGTGGCCGCAGTCTTCGTGGTGCTGTACCTCGCCATCACGCGCACAGCGCTGGGCCTGTTCATCCAGGCGGTGGGCATCAACCCCACGGCGGCACGGGTGGCGGGTGTCCAGGCAGGGCGGCTCATCGTGGCCGCGTACGTTTTCTGCGGCGTCTGCGCAGGCATTGCGGGGCTGCTCATCAGCTCCAACGTGAAAAGCGCGGACGGCAACAACGCCGGGCAATTGCTGGAGCTGGACGCCATTCTGGCCGTCACGCTGGGTGGCACCGCCCTCACGGGCGGCCGCTTCAGCCTGGTGGGCAGCGTGATTGGTGCACTCATCATCCAGACGCTTACCTACGCCATCTACTCGCTGGGCGTGCCGCCCGAGATCAACCTGGTGGTGAAGGCCGTGGCGGTGTTCATCGTGATGCTGCTGCAGTCGCCCGAGTTCCGGGCGCAAGTGGGCGCCCTGGCACGCCGCCCCGGCGCGGGAGCTTTGCAATGAGCGCCGTACCCAAGACCGCAGGCTTCAGCACCGTGAGCCCCCCTGCCCCACAGGCCACCGCCGAGCGCGCGCGGTTCAACCCCAAGTACCTGCCGCTGGCAGCCACCATCTCGCTGTTCGTGGCCATGGCCACGCTGGGTTCGGTGCTGTACACCGGTTTCTTCTCGGCCCAGGTGTTCCTCAACCTGCTGATCGACAACGCCTTCCTCATCATCGTGGCGGTGGGCATGACGTTCGTGATCCTGTCGGGCGGGATCGACCTCTCGGTAGGATCGGTGGTGGCGCTGACCACCATGGTGCTGGCCGCGCTGGTGGAACACCGGGGCTGGAACCCCATGGTCGCCATCCCGCTGGTGCTGCTGATGGGCACAGCATTTGGCGCGTTCATGGGCTTCCTCATCGAACGCTTCAAGCTGCAGCCCTTCATCGTCACGCTGGCAGGCATGTTCCTGGCGCGGGGGCTGTGCTACCTGATCAGCATCGACTCGATCAGCATCACCCACGAGGGCTACTCCGAGCTGGCCCAGTGGCGTCTGCCGCTGTGGGAAGGCGCATCGCTCTCGCTGGGCGCGCTCATTGCCATCGCCGTGCTGCTGGTGGCCCTGTTTGTGGCGCACTGCACGCCGTTTGGCCGCAGCGTGTATGCGGTGGGCGGCAGCGAGCACTCGGCTGTGCTCATGGGCTTGCCGGTGCGCCGCACGCTCATTGGCGTCTACACGCTCTCGGGCTTTTGCTCGGCGCTGGCGGGCGTGGTGTTCACGTTCTACATGCTGTCGGGCTACGGCCTGCATGCCGTGGGCATGGAGCTGGACGCGATTGCCGCCGTGGTGATTGGCGGAACGCTGCTCACGGGTGGCGTGGGCTATGTGGCGGGCACGCTGTTTGGCGTGCTCATGCTCGGAATCATCCAGACCCTGATTTCCTTCGACGGCACGCTCAGCTCCTGGTGGACACGCATCGTCGTTGGTGTGCTGCTGTTCGCTTTCTGTCTGCTGCAGCGGCTGCTTTCGCGCCGCTCGGGCAAGGCCCGTTGACTCTTCATTTCTCCTCTTTCTCTCGCACCCCACCATGACCACCCCCAAGCGCAAACTCCGCTCCGCCGAATGGTTCGGCACGGCCGACAAGAACGGCTTCATGTACCGCAGCTGGATGAAGAACCAGGGCATCCCCGACCATGCTTTTGACGGCCGCCCCGTGATCGGCATCTGCAACACCTGGTCCGAGCTGACCCCGTGCAACGCCCACTTTCGCAAGATCGCCGAGCATGTGAAGCGCGGCATCTACGAGGCGGGTGGCTTCCCCGTCGAATTCCCGGTGTTCTCCAACGGCGAATCCAACCTGCGGCCCACGGCCATGCTCACGCGCAACCTGGCCAGCATGGATGTGGAAGAAGCCATTCGCGGCAACCCCATCGACGCGGTGGTGCTGCTGGTGGGCTGCGACAAGACCACGCCCGCGCTGCTGATGGGCGCAGCCAGCTGCGATGTGCCCGCCATCGTGGTCACGGGCGGGCCCATGCTCAACGGCAAGCTCGACGGCAAGGACATCGGCTCGGGCACCGCCGTGTGGCGCCTGCACGAGTCGCTGAAGGCGGGCGAGATCAACGAGCACCAGTTCTTTGCGGCCGAGGCCGGCATGTCCCGCTCCGCCGGTACCTGCAACACCATGGGCACGGCCAGCACCATGGCCTGCATGGCCGAGTCGCTGGGCACCTCGCTGCCGCACAACGCGGCCATACCGGCCGTAGACTCGCGCCGCTATGTGCTGGCCCACATGTCCGGCAAGCGCATTGTGGAGATGGCGCACGAAGGGCTCACGCTCTCCAAAATTCTCACGCGCGAAGCCTTCGAGAACGCGATCCGCACCAACGCCGCCATCGGCGGCTCCACCAATGCGGTCATCCACCTGAAGGCCATCGCAGGCCGCATCGGCGTGCAGCTGGACCTGGAGGACTGGACGCGCATTGGCCGTGGCACGCCCACGCTGGTGGACCTGCAGCCCTCGGGCCGCTTCCTGATGGAAGAGTTCTACTACGCGGGCGGCCTGCCCGCCGTGCTGCGCCGCCTGGGCGAGAACGGCCTGCTGCCCCACCCCAACGCGCTCACCGTCAACGGCAAGAGCCTGTGGGACAACGTGCGCGAAGCACCGCAGTACAACGACGAGGTCATCCGCCCCATCGACAACCCGCTGATTGCCGACGGCGGCATCTGCATCCTGCGCGGCAACCTGGCGCCGCGTGGCGCGGTGCTCAAGCCCTCGGCCGCATCACCCGAGCTGCTCAAACACCGGGGCCGCGCGGTGGTGTTCGAGAACCTGGAGCACTATAAGGAACGCATCGTCGATGAAGACCTGGACATCGACGCCAGCTGCGTGATGGTGCTCAAGAACTGCGGCCCCAAGGGCTACCCCGGCATGGCCGAGGTGGGCAACATGGGCCTGCCGCCCAAGCTGCTGCGCCAGGGCGTGAAGGACATGGTGCGCATCTCCGACGCCCGCATGAGCGGCACCGCCTACGGCACCGTGGTGCTGCACGTAGCGCCCGAGGCCGCTGCACTCGGCCCCCTGGCTGCTGTGCGCGATGGCGACTTCATCGAGCTGGACTGCGAGAACGGCCGCCTGCACCTGGACATCAGCGACGAGGAACTGGCCGCACGCCTGGCTGCCTTGGCGGGCACGGACAACGGCGGGCGCGGTGGCTACCAGCGCCTGTATGTGGACCACGTGTTGCAGGCCGACGATGGGTGCGACTTTGACTTCTTGGTCGGCTGCCGGGGGGCCGCTGTGCCCCGCCACTCACATTGATGCGCCCTTTGAGACGCTCGCAGCACTCAATTGCTACAGATTCAATAGCTGCCAGTGCATATTCGACTAGCGCTATAGGCACATTTCACTCAAATTTTTACCCGCACCCGCCATGCCAGCCACCCATTCCCTCCAGAACCCTCGCTACCGAGGCATCTTCCCCGTCGTGCCCACCACGTTTCATGAGGACGGCACACTCGACCTCGACAGCCAGAAGCGCTGCCTCGACTTCATGATCGACGCTGGGGTGGACGGCGTCTGCATCTTGGCCAACTTCTCAGAGCAGTTCTCGCTGTCGGATGCGGAGCGCGAGGTCCTCACCCGTACATCGCTGGAGCATGTGGCCGGCCGCGTACCAGTCATCGTCACCACCACCCATTACGGCACCCGCGTGTGCGCCGAGCGCAGTCGCGCCGCGCAGGACATGGGCGCGGCCATGGTGATGATCATGCCGCCCTACCACGGCGCCACCTTCCGCGTGCCCGAGGCGCAGATTTACGAGTTCTATGCCCGTGTGTCCGATGCGATCAGCATCCCGATCATGGTGCAGGACGCACCCGCCAGCGGCACCGTGCTGTCGGCCCCGTTCCTGGCCCGCATGGCGCAGGAGATCGAAAACCTGGCCTACTTCAAGATCGAAGTGCCCGGGGCGGCCAGCAAGCTGCGCGAGCTGATCCGCCTGGGCGGCAACGCCATCGAAGGCCCATGGGACGGTGAAGAAGCCATCACGCTTCTGGCCGACCTGGATGCCGGTGCCACGGGCGCAATGACGGGCGGCGCCTTCCCCGACGGCATTCGCCCCATCATCGAGGCGCACCGCCAGGGCGACATGGACCAGGCGTTTGCGCTCTACCAGCGCTGGTTGCCGCTGATCAACCACGAGAACCGCCAGGGCGGCATCCTGACCGCCAAGGCACTGATGAAAGAAGGCGGCGTGATCGCCTGCGAGGCAGGCCGCCACCCCTTCCCGGCCATGCACCCCGAAGTGCGGCGCGGCCTGATCGATATCGCGCGGCGGCTTGACCCGCTGGTGCTGCGCTGGGCACGTTAAGCAGGACACTCATGGCGCCTGCACGTTTTCTGGTGCCCGCCGAAGCGGGCCTCATTGCCCTGGACTGGGGCACCAGCGCGTTGCGCGCCTTCCGCATGGGCGCGCATGGCGAAGTGCTGGAGACGCGGCACCGCCCCTGGGGCATCATGAACCTGCCCCCGGCCGCAAGCGATGTATCTGATACGGAGCCCGGCGCCGCCTTTGAACGCGCGCTGCAAGACACCTGCGGCGACTGGCTGGCCGCCGCACCCGGCCGGCCCCTGCTGGCCTGCGGCATGGTGGGCAGCGCCCAAGGCTGGCGCGAGGCCAAGTACCTGCCCGCGCCCACCTCCCTCGATGCACTGGCGCGGGGCCTGACGCTGGTGGCGCGGCGCGATGGACCGCCGCTGCACATCGTGCCTGGCCTGTTGCAACCGGGCGCGCTGCCCAATGTGATGCGCGGTGAAGAAACCCAGGTGCTGGGCGTGCTGGCGGGCCTTGCACTGCCTGCAGACGCGCCCGTGCTCATCGGCCTGCCCGGTACGCACAGCAAATGGGTACTGGCACGCCAGGGGCACATCGAGCAGTTCCACACCTTCATGACCGGCGAGGTGTTTGCGGCCCTGCGCGGTCACACCATCTTGGGCAAAACCATGCAGGCCGCTGCCGTACCCGACGACGACGCCTTTGTGCGCGGGCTGGATGTGGCGCGGGGCAGCGATGCCGCACTGGGCCTGCTGTCGCACATCTTCAGCACACGCACGCTGGGTCTAACAGGCGCGTTGGCGTCCACCGCGCAAGCGGACTACCTCTCGGGCCTGCTGATCGGGCACGAGGTCGCCAGCCTGGCCCGGGTGCAGGATCAGACGCAGACCAGACCACAAACGCTGGTGCTTTGCGGAGAGCCCGACCTGTGCCGCCGCTACGCCGTCGCGCTGCAGACCCATGGCTTTGCCGCACCCACCATCGCCACGCAGGCCACGGCCACCGGGCTGTGGCAGATCGCGCTGGCGGCAGGGCTGGTCGTTGCGCCCGCACCCTCCCCCTCACACCCCTTCACCGCCGGGAGCCTGGCTGCATGAACCCCATCGACAAAGCCCTGTTCCACATCCTGCAGCGCTGCGGGCTCATCGCCATCCTGCGCGGCGTGCAGCCGCACGAGGTGGTGGCCATCGGCCACGCGCTGTACGACGCAGGGTTCCGCATCATCGAAGTGCCGCTCAACTCCCCCGAGCCGCTGGCCAGCATCCGCGCGCTGCGCGATGCACTGCCCGCCGACTGCCTCGTGGGCGCAGGCACCGTGCTCTCCATCGATGCCGTTGCCGATGTGGCGGCAGCCGGCGGGCAGATCATCGTCATGCCCCACAGCGACCCCGACGTGATCCGGGCCGCCCGCGCTGCCGACATGGCCTGCGCGCCCGGCGTGGCCACGCTGACCGAGGCCTATGCCGCGCTGGCAGCGGGCGCCAACATGCTCAAGCTGTTCCCGGCCGAGGCGCTGCCGCCCCATGTGCTCAAGGCCTGGCGCGCCGTCATCACGCCGCCCATGGCGCTGGTGCCCGTGGGCGGCATCGTGCCCGAGAGCATTGCGCCCTATGCCGCAGCAGGCGCCAGCGGCTTTGGCCTGGGCTCGGCCCTGTACCGGCCCGGTGACCAGGCCCCCGAGGTGGCGCACAAAGCCGCAGCGTTTGCGCGGGCGTGGCAGGCGTCCTTTGGCACCGCGCCCGCCACGGCCTGAACCGCCCCCTACTCGTTCCAGACAACCCAGCATTTCTGAACCGACTGCCCAGCCCCCATGAAGATCACCCGACTCACCACGTTCATCGTCCCGCCGCGCTGGTGCTTCCTCAAAATCGAAACGGACGAAGGCATCACTGGCTGGGGCGAGCCCGTGCTGGAAGGCCGCGCGCACACCGTGGCCGCTGCGGTCGATGAACTGGCTGACTACCTCATTGGCAAAGACCCACGCCACATCGAAGACCACTGGACCGTGCTGTACCGGGGCGGCTTTTACCGGGGCGGCGGCGTGCACATGAGCGCACTGGCCGGGATAGACCAGGCCCTGTGGGACATCAAGGGCAAGGCGTTGGGCGTGCCCGTGTCCGAGCTACTGGGTGGCAATGTGCGCAGCAACATCAAGGTCTACAGCTGGATTGGCGGAGACCGCCCCAGCGAGACGGCCGCCGCTGCCCAGGCCGCCGTGGCGCGCGGCTTCACGGCCGTGAAGATGAACGGCACCGAAGAGGTGCAGTACGTGGACAGCTACGACAAGGTGGAGCGCTGCCTTCAAAACGTGGCCGCCGTGCGCGAGGCCGTGGGGCCGAATGTGGGGATTGGCGTGGACTTTCACGGCCGCGTGCACCGGCCCATGGCCAAGGTGCTGGTCAAGGAGCTGGAGCCCTACAAGCTTATGTTCATCGAAGAGCCTGTGCTGAGCGAACACGAAGAGGCGCTGAAGGAGATCGCCCGCATCTCCTCCACCCCCATCGCCCTGGGCGAGCGCCTGTACTCGCGCTGGGACTTCAAGCGCGTGCTGCAAGGCGGCTATGCGGACATCATCCAGCCCGACCCGTCGCACGCAGGCGGCATCACCGAAACCCGCAAGATCGCCAGCATGGCCGAGGCCTACGACGTGGCCCTGGCCCTGCACTGCCCGCTGGGCCCCATTGCCCTGGCCGCCAACCTGCAGCTGGACGCGGTTTGCTACAACGCCTTCATCCAGGAGCAGAGCCTGGGCATCCACTACAACCAGGCCAATGACCTGATGGACTATGTGTCCAACCCCGGGGTGTTTGCGTACCAGGACGGCATGGTCGCCATCCCGAACGGACCGGGCTTGGGGATTGAGGTGAACGAGGAGTATGTGCGCGAGCGGGCGCAGGAGGGGCACCGGTGGAGGAACCCGGTGTGGCGGCACCGGGATGGAAGTTTTGCGGAGTGGTGAGCAGGTTGGGATCTTCGTCAGTGGATTCGGTGGTGAGGGGCTGCTTTGGAGTGCAAGCCGCCGTCAAAGCCGCCGTGAGATAAGAGCTGTTCAATGCGAAGGTTGTCTTTCAACATCGCCGCAGAGAAGTTCTTTGAACTCAATCGTTGACACCTCCACTCTGCTCACAGAAGGACGGAGACGCGGATGACCGCATCGTTTGCGGTCTCCTCCTGTTGCTTCCAACTACGGCAGTGGCGGAAATCTCCATCCTTTAGTGAGGCTGCCCCCGTGAGCCCAGTGCGCATCAAAGCAGATGACAGCTTGGAAGGAGTCCGTTCCGTCTCAGGTCCTGGATGGCGACGGAAAGCTCCTGCAAGCTAAATGGCGGTCCGTACGCGCCGCTTGCCTGCGGCCTTGGCGCCATACATCGCTTGATCTGCCTTGCGCAACAACGTATCCACATCTGTCGCAGTGCCCGGGAAGTGGGATACGCCAATGCTGGCTGACACCTCTGCACGGTGTCCATCCAGAAAATAGGGTTGCGAAATCAACTCCACCAACCGGGTGGCGAATACACGCGACTGCTCCAGACTCGAATGGATCAGAGCCACAGCGAACTCATCCCCCCCGAGTCGCGAACAGATATCAGATGTCCGGCAGGCCTTGGCAATGCGCTGCGACACCTCGCGCAGCAACTGGTCTCCAGCTGCGTGGCCTAGCGTGTCGTTCACGGCCTTGAACCCATCCAGGTCGATGAAAAGAGCACAAAGCTCGTCATTGTTGCGTTCGCAAAGCGCCAAATTCTGTGCAACTGAGAGACGAAACAGCGTCCGGTTGGGTAACCCCGTGAGGCTATCGTGATGTGCGTCGTACTGAGACTTCCGGGGCGTGTCCGAATTTTTGTGTAAACGGTTCGGACTTCAGTTGACGGAGATGCGGTCTCCGAACTGAATGGTAAAGCGGGTCAGCGCAGCCTTCCA
>NZ_QAIM01000212.1:1548-2623 GCF_003061035.1 Acidovorax sp. HMWF018 | reverse complement strand
CAAATGGGCGGCGCAAGAGGCCACAAAATCCAAAAAATGGCGTCTTCCGCGTTCGCGCGGGAAATTTCGAGGGCTTGTTCAGCGTAGCCTTAGGGCCTGTTCAACGTCTTTTTGGAGATCGCATTGGAGTGCAATCGGGAGGAGTGGATGCTTCGGATGCGCCGCATGGGCTCGTGCCCATGCAAGCAGCCGGGGCGCCAAAACTCCGAGTTCATCGGCCCGGTTTCACTCCAACCCTTCGGGCAAGTGCCTTGCCGGGCGGTCTGCGGCGTTGCGTCGCTTGTGGATAGCGGGGCTATCCACTGCGCCCCGCGCCTTGCATCCCATCCCAGAAAGGGCGTTGTGCGACTCCAAAAAGACGTTGAACAGGCTCTTAGCTGGGGCCTGCTGTTAAACGGCGCTCAGATTCTGAACAGGTTCTTAAGGTGGCTCTGGTGTAATTTCAGACTCGCCTGTTTCCGCTCCTTCGCCCACCCGCCATGTCAGCATCTTCTCCCGCATCCCACCCCTGGCTTTCACCCCGCAACCTGCTGTGGGCCTCGGTGGCCGTGGCGGTGGTCACCATTGCGCTCAAGACGCTGGCCTGGGTGGTCACGGGCTCGGTGGGTCTGTTGTCTGACGCGATGGAGTCGTTTGTGAATCTGGCCAGCGCCATGTTTGCGCTGGCCATGGTGACGGTGGCGGCACGGCCAGCCGATGACGACCACCCCTACGGCCACCACAAGGCCGAATACTTTTCCTCGGGCTTTGAGGGCATCCTCATCATGGGCGTGTCGGCGGGCATTCTGTGGGCGGCCGGGCACCGCTTGTTTGACCCACAACCCATCGAGCAGGTGGGCTGGGGCCTGGGACTGTCGGTGCTCAGCTCGGCCCTGAACGGGCTGCTGGCCTGGGTGATGTTCCGCTCGGCGCGCGAGCACCGCTCCATCGCGCTGGAGGCCGATGCACGCCACCTGGTCACCGACGTATGGACCTCGGCCGGTGTGCTGGTGGGCATTGCGGGCGCTGCTCTGACCGGGTGGTTGTGGCTGGATCCGGTGGCGGCCATTGCCGTGGCGCTGAACATCCTGAAAGA
>NZ_QAIM01000212.1:0-1517 GCF_003061035.1 Acidovorax sp. HMWF018 | reverse complement strand
TGTCTCCACCCGCCGCGCAGGCCAGCGCCAGTTTGTGGACATGCACCTGCACATGCCTGCCGACTGGACCCTGCGCCACGCCGCCGAGCTGCGCGGCCAGGTCGAGCGCGCGCTGATGACCGCCGTGCCCGGCCTGCGTGCCACCATCGAGCTGCTGCCCACCGATGTGGAGGCGCATTTCGACGACCCCCGTGACGATGTGAAGGATGCCGTGAAGTGATCAGCGTATTGCAACGTGTGCGTGAAGCGCGTGTGGATGTGGACGGGCAGACCGTGGGCGCCATCGGCGCGGGGCTGCTGGTGCTGGTGTGTGCGGAGCGTGGAGACACCGAGGCCGAAGCCGACAGGCTGCTGGCCAAGATCCTCAAGCTGCGCATCTTTTCGGACGCCGCAGGCAAGATGAACCAGAGCGTGCAGGACATCGGTGGCGGCCTGCTGCTGGTCAGCCAGTTCACGCTGGCGGCAGACACCACCGGCGGCAACCGCCCCAGCTTCACCCAAGCGGCGGCACCCGATGAAGGGCAGCGGCTGTACGACTACCTGGTGGCCCAGGCGCGCAAGATCCATCCCGTGGTGGCCACCGGCCAGTTTGCAGCCGACATGCAGGTGCATCTGGTGAATGACGGGCCGGTGACGATTCCGCTGCGGATGCCGCCTGCAGTTCAATAAAATTGATAGCTGCTGGTGCTTGTTAGATGGGCGCTAGAGGCTATCTGGGTTCTGATGCTTGCGAAGAAACCAGTGGCGACACAGGCAAAAACCGAAACGCCACTGACGCCAGCGCCAGCCAGGCCGCAATCGCCAGCATGACGGCCGTGTGGACATCCCAGCCCAGGTGCAGGGCGCCGGTGGCCACGATGCCGGTGAACCACTGCATCAGCGCCACGCCCAGGAACATTGCCATCGTATAGGCCGATAGGGCCCGGCCGGTGAGTGCGGGCGGGTACGAGGCGCGCACGTCGGCGTACTGCAGCACGCCGTAGCCCGACAGCAGCCCCATCAGCAGGATCAGCACCACGCTGGCGGCAGGGTGCACCCGCAAAAATGCCAGCAGCGCGAACAGCCCGGCCATCAGCAGCGAGGCGTTGCCAATCCATCGCCGGCGGCGGCCAATGCCTGGGTCCAGTCGGCCCGCCAGACCGGGTGCAAACAGCGCAATCAACGACAGGCCCAGCGCCACGTTGCCGCTGTCCACCAGCGTGAGGTGGTAGCGGTCCATCAGCAGCGGTGCCAGCCACAGGCCCCGCAGCGACAAAAACGCGGCGTAGCCCGACATGCCCAGCAGTAGGATGCCCCAGGTGTGCGGCACCGTGAGCAGTTGGCCAAAGCCTAGCAGCGCCTGGCCCCAGGTTTCGCGCTGCGCCGGGGGCGGCACCAGCGGGGCGGGCTCGTGCACCCGCAGCCAGATCAGCAGCCACGACAGCGCGCTGAGCACTGCCAGCACGGCATAGCCCGTGCGCCAGCCGCCGCCGTGCTGCACCAGCCAGGCCAGCGGCGTGCCAGTGAACAGCAGGCCC
>NZ_QAIM01000211.1:0-6879 GCF_003061035.1 Acidovorax sp. HMWF018 | reverse complement strand
CCGCCAGCCGGTGCTGGGCAAGAGCCACACCACGCCCGGCCTGATCCATGGCTTTGGCTTTGCGGGTGCGGGCTTTCAGATTGGCCCCGGCGTGGGCGAGGTGCTGGCAGAGCTGGCACGCGATGGCCGCAGCACCACGCCGATTGATGCCTTTGCGATTGAGCGATTTCTCCCAACGACGGTGGCTGACGTGGCCAGCACTGCCGCTGCCCACTGACCCCGTTTGCCACCGACAAAACTCCCCTCCCCACCAGAAAGGAAACCACCATGACCTTCTCCCCCCGCTTTGCCAGCCGCACCCGCCGCGCCCTTGTGACGGCCGCTGCACTGACCGCCGTGGCCGCCGCAGGCACCGCCACCGCGCAGACCAAAACGCTGTACATCGGCATGAATGGCGGCACGATGGAGAAGGCGTACACGCAGTACGTGTTCCCGGCGTTCGAGAAGCTGCATGGCGTGAAGGTGGTGGTGGTGCCTGGCACGTCCTCGGACATCCTGGCCAAGGCCCAGGCCAACAAGGACAAGCCGCAGATGCACGTGATGTTTCTGGACGACGGCATCATGGTGCGCGCCATGGGCATGGGCCTGTGCGAAAAGCAAAAGCCCAACCCGCATCTGAACGACATCTACCCCGCCGCCCGCTTCAAGGACGACCTGGCCAGTGGCGTGAGCCTGGGCATGACCGGCATCGCCTACAACACCAAGATGTTTGCCGAAAAGGGCTGGGCCGCGCCTACGTCGTGGATGGACTTTGCCGACCCCAAGTACAAGGGCAAGGTGGTGTTCCAGTCCATGCCGTCGTCGTCGTTCGGGCTGCACGGCTTTTTGATGTTCAACCGCATCCAGGGTGGCAACGACAAGAACGTGGAGCCGGGTTTCAACAACTGGGCCAAGACCATCGGCCCGAACGTGCTGGAGTACATCCCCAGCTCGGCCAAGATTTCAGAGATGGTGCAGACGGGCGAAGCGGCGATCTTCCCGCTCACGCCGACCAGTGTGGCGGCCTTGAAGTCCAAGGGCATTCCGGTGGAATACGCACAGCCCAAGGAGGGCTCGGTGGTGCTGATGACCGGCCAATGCGTGATCGCCAAGAACAGCGAACCCGAACTGGCGCAAAAGCTGGCCGAGTTTCTGCTGAGCCCGCTGGCACAGGCCAACGTGCTGCAGTTTGGCGCGCAGATTCCCACCAACCCCAAGGCGCCTGCCGTGGGTGAAGGTGCCGCCCAGGTCGCGCAGATCAGCCAGTGGATGAAAAACGCCGTGACACTGGACTGGGACAGCGTGAACGCCAACCGCCCTGCGTGGAACGCGCGCTGGAACAAGACCATCGAGCGCTGAGAGGATATGGAGCGCGTGTGAGCAGGCTACACCTGCTCACACTGGCGGGCCGTTTGTGACAAATGTCACCGGCCCCGCCATACCCTGCGGTGGTGGGGTGCCACAAACCGCTTCTTCGACTTCAGAATCCGGCGCCTGGGCATGCTGATTCGTTCAGCCAGTCCGCCACCATTCGAAGAAGAGGGATACCACCATGAAACGCTGGATCAAATGGACCGCAGGCAGCGCGCTGCTGCTGGGCGTGATCGTTGTCGCCACCGCCGCCAGCGGCCTGTACCTGGCCGAGCAAAAACGTAACCGCTACATCGACATCAAACCCCGCCCCGTGGCCTACACCACCGATGCGCAGACCATCGAACGTGGGCGCTATCTGTATGCATCGCGTGGCTGCACCGACTGCCATGGCGCACAAGGCACGGGCCGTGAGTTCGTCAACGATGGCAAGGGCACGCGCATCGTAGGGCCCAACATCACGCCGGCTGGCGTGGTGGCGCGCTACCAGCCCGAGGACTGGAACAGCGTGATCCGCCACGGCGTCAAGCCCAATGGCCGCCCGGTGCTGGTTATGCCCAGCGAGGACTACAACCGCTTCACCAACGAGGACCTGAACGCCCTGGTGTCGTATGTGCGCCAGTTCCCCCCCAAGGAGGGCACGCAGGCCGTGGTCGATCTGCCGCACCCTGCCTGGGTGCTGTATGGGCTGGGTGCGATTCCCGACGCGGCCTCGCGCATTGACCACCAACTGGCCCCCTCGCGGCCGACGGCTGCCGGAGTGACGCTGGCCAACGGCCAGTACGTGGCCAACATGTGCATCGGCTGCCATGGTGCCGACCTGTCGGGCGGCAAAATCCCCGGCGGCCCGCCTGACTGGCCTGCGGCAGCAGACATCCGCCCTGGCACACACAGTGCCGACAGCGCTCTGACACGCTACCCCAACGCCGCAAGCTTTGTGGCCATGCTGCGCACAGGCAAGCGGCCTGACGGCACACCGATCCAGGTGATGCCCTTCGAGTCGCTGGGTCAGTTGAGCGATGTGGATGCGCAGGCGCTGTACCTGTACCTGAACGCGCCCCCTGGCAGCGTGAAGCAGGACGTGGGCAGTGCAACGGCCGGCAGCCAAAAGAGCAGCGCCAATACCGTACCCTCCGGACCGGGCGGGCTCAAGCTGCCGGGTTGATCTGAGAACCTGTGGACGACCCAGCAGGGGGACGCCCGCAGACACTCAGACGAAAGAGCGGGCGACGGACCACGCCCCCAAAAATCGCTGCCCTGCTGACCCGCCCCCTTTGGACCACCCGCTGTGGTGGCGGGTCAGCTGCCAGGGTGCTGATGTGCCTGGGCAGGTGAGAGGGGCGCCAGGCTGTAAGACCCCATGGGCCCACCGGGGCTGTTGGTAGGGCCGGTGGGTGCAGCCGGCGGTGCGCGGCGCACCCGTGGCACCACGCTGAGCTGCACGGTATCCAGCACCGGGCCGGGCACCACATTCAGCGCCTTGCGAGGCAGGTCCACCAGTTGCTCGGCGTGCCACACGCGCACCTGTGCGGCGCCATCCGGCACGCTGGCAAATCGGGCAATGCCATCGTTGTCGGTCTTGAGTGTCCAGGCCGAATCGGTCACAAACACGTGGCCGCGCATGGAACCGTGCAGGTGGCAGCCCAGCAGCACCACGCCAGGGGTGTCGAGTTTGACGTCCGCAAAGTTGGCGGGCTTGCCGTCGGCCTTGCCGGCCAGGCGCAGCTCAAAATTGGAACTAGGCGCAGCAGGGGCCGCTGCAGCGGCTACGCCTGTAGGGTTGCCGCGCACATGGTGATCCCAGCGGTCCTGGTTGGTAAAACGCACGGTGGTGCCGGGCATCACCACGGTGACGGCAGGCACAAAACGCATGCGCTCCTGCTCAATGGTGGGGCTGGGCTGCAGCAGGCTGGGCGCCGCACCCGCAGTGGCACCGGGGTACACCACCACCACGGCGTCGGGCACAGGCTTGCCCTCGCGGTCCAGCACCTGAATTTGAACATTTCCGGCCCAAGCGCTAGTGAATATTGCGCTAGCAGCTATTAAAAATATAGCGTTTTTCATTGTCTTACCGCTTGGTGATCACGTCACGGTGCATGGGCGCCAACAAGGCCAGCAGGCGGTTTTGTTGAGCGAACGGTATGCCCTGGGCATCCATGGCGCTTTGCAGCACCTCCACCAGGGCGTTGAAGTGGCCCTTGTTGATGTCCATGTCGGCATGGGCCGATTTCATGTCAGCGCCTTCATATTTGCAAGGCCCCCCGCTCAACTGGCAAAACTGGTCGGTCAGGCTCTCCTTGAGGGCGGCTGGTTTCGTGTCCTTGAAGTGGCTGCCGATGCGTGGGTCCTTGACCACACGGTTCACAAAATCGTCCACCAGGCGGCTGATGCCAGGCTTTTCGCCCAGGGCCTGGTACAGGCCGGCAGGGGCTACAGGGGCTGCAGTGTTCGCCACCGGAGCCGCAGCGGTCTGCGCAAAGGCCGGGGCAGCCAGCAAGCCGCTCAGGGCGATGGCCAGGGCGATGAGGTTTTTGGAGTGGGTCATGAAAATCTCCTCAGAAAGCGACTTGGGCCGACAGGTAGTAGCCCGTCTGGCGGCGGTTTTGGGTGATGCCGGGCACGATGCGGCCCAGGTCCACATAGGCCAGCGTGAGCGACACGTTCTTGCTGGGCGCCCAGGCCACGAAGATGTCCTTCCAGTCGTCTTCGCGCAGCGCAGCGCCCAGGCCGGCCGCAGCGCCCAGCGCCTGCAGGTTGTTGGGCTTGAAGCGGTATTCGGCGCCCACCGCCAGGTTCTTGTTGATCAGGTACGCCACCGAGAACTCGGGCTGCAGGCTGCGGCTGTTCTTGCCAGGCGCAGCCGAGCCAAAGCCCAGCAGGCCGTTCTGGTTGGCGTTGGTGTAGCGCAGCGTGCCGTTGACCAGCACGCTTTGCGCCAGCAGCAGCTTGGTGGCGCTCACATACACATCGGTGCCGCTGGTTTTGGTGCCCAGAAAGTCCAGCACCGACCTGAGGGAGCCCGGGTGCACCTGCTTGTGCTCCAGCCCCACCGCAATCTGGGGCATCCAGCTGTCGCTGTTGAGCACCGCGTCGCCCGCCACCTTGAGCTTGATGCCGAGCACGTCCATCTTGATGTGCTGGCCGGGTGTCACGCCAAACGGCGCAATGCCGTTGAGCGCGATCGCGGGCGAGGCATCAAAGTCCTGGCGCGCCAGCGACAGCTCCAGGCGGTCGTGCAGCCCCAGGGCCACGCCATAGCCGTTCAGGCTGTAATCCTGGGTCGCAGCACGGGTGGCATAGGCGCTGACACCCACCTCGCCCTCGGTGGCGTTGCTGCCAATCACTGCCCAGGGGGTCAGCCCGCCGCCCGCCGATCCGGCGATGGTGCTGACACCACCGGTGAGCAGCAGCTTGCCGGTATCGGCCTGGGCCGCACTGCAGGCCAGTGCAACGCCAGCCAGCACGGCGATGGAAAGGGGACTCTTCATGGGGCGCTCCTCGTGTTTGTAAATAATTGCTACGACAGCGTCATTACGCACACGGGCGACGTCCAGATGTGAATCCAGAGTGCCGCAAAGGGTCTTTAGCGCCTGATCAGGGTCTGGCCCTCCACGACGGACTGGCCACCGTTCTCGTCAGCCAGCGAAGGCAAGGCGCTGCACGGTCCAGTACAGCGACAGCACCAGCAACGCGACGGAGCCCCCACGCACCACCACCGAGCGGTACCACGCCCTGCGCGTCAATGCCACCGAAACCGCGCACCACAGGGCGACCACCATCAGCTGGCCCACTTCGACCCCCAGGTTGAACCCCGCCAGGGCCCACAACAGCGAAGCCCCCGCCACGCCAGCTTCAACCAGCACCCCGGAAAAACCCAGCCCGTGCACCAGACCAAAGCCCAGAGCAAGCCAGCTACTGCGCAGGCCTTGGACGGGAAACAGGTTCAGCAACGCCGAGATGCCGATGCTGATGGCAATGGCGGGCTCCACCCAGTTGCCCGACACGGTGACCCAGCCCAGGCCTGCCAGTGCCAAGGTGATGGAATGGCCCACGGTGAAACAAGTCACCGTGAGCAGGAGCGCCTTGATCCCGGCGAAGCGGTCCCTGGCGCCGGAGGCCAGGGTTTCAGCGATCGGTGTTGTGCCGGACTCCGTGTGCAATGGCAGATCGCGGTGGCGGGGCTGCGGCTGCGGCTGCGGCTGCGGCTGCGGCTGCGCCAAGGATATGGGCAGCAACAGTGCCAGCAAAAAGGCCAGGTGGTCGTAGCCAGACAGGATGTGGTGCACCCCCTCGGTCACAAAGTGCAGCAGCGTGGCCACCCCGCCGCGTGGGGCGCCGGGCTCTGTTGGGTCCGCACCTTGAGCCCCTTCCGCACCGTCTGCCCCCGCTTGTCCTGCGCGGCTGCCCGCAGAGCGCAGGTCGGTGCCGGAGCGCCCGTCAGGGGCCAGCACGGCTGCCAGCGTCTGGCCGCTCAACGCGCCGCCCACCAGCAGGCGGTGTGTGGGGTCGATGCCCTGCATCAGGCCGTAGCGCAGGGTGACCGCCTGGGCTGGCGCACAGGGCAGCGTCGCAGCCAGCCGCGCGTAACGCCCATCGGTGCGCTGCTCCAACGCTTCAAAGCGCCAGGCAGGCACCGTCGCCGTTCCGTCGCACTGCCACAACATGCCCTGGCCCACCCACTGGACGATGGCGGGCATGGACTGCCGCACCTCGCCCCATGTGAGCTGGCGGTCGCCATCGGCATCGAGCTGCTCCAGCGCGGCATCCACATCCTTCAAGGCAACCGACAGCACAAGGCCTATCGATGCGCCCGCCCCTGCAGTGCCCTGGGGTGCCAGCGCATCCGTCACCCGCAGATAGGCGTCGCTGGCCTTGTGGGCCCAGGCGCTGGGCGCCAGTGCTGCGGCAGTCAACGCGACAGCCACCATGGCCCGCAGGGAACGCCCGTGTGGGCGCAGGAGGCCCGTTATCCAGTGCATGCAGCGCATCATTGGGCTCCCCGGGTCTGCCAGCGCGCCAGACGCAGGTCTTGCAGCCCTGCTTGCTGCAGGGCCTGCCGCACCGCCTGGTGGGCGGCAGCGTCGCCCGATTGTTCAGAGGTCTGCAGTGCAAGCCACCAGTCGAGCGGCTCTTTTTGCAGGGCAAGGTTGGTGCGGGCCGCCTTCCACGCGGCGGCGGGTTGCCCCTGCAACCACAGCGCCATCAAGGCACGCTCCCGGGCATGGGCGTCCAGCCCCTCTCCGCGCGCCGCGATGGCGGCAAAACGGGCTTCCAGGTCGCGCACCAGGGGCTGCCACGCGGCGTCCCCCATCAGCCGAAGGGCCTGCGCGCGCCGCAGCAGCACGGAGTCGCTGTCGGGCTGGTGCCTGAGCACCTCCAGTGCGGCGCTCGCACGATTGCGGCGCAACAGCTGGTCGGCATAGGCCAGCGCGGTGTAGCCGTCGGGGGCATCGGCCAGGCTGCGGCGGTAGGCCTCGTCGGCAGCGTCATCGCGCCCTGCGCGCTCTTCGCTCTCGGCCAGCAGCGACC
>NZ_QAIM01000210.1:0-1702 GCF_003061035.1 Acidovorax sp. HMWF018 | reverse complement strand
GCCGCACCCGCCCCTCCAGCCCCTGCACCTGGCGCCGTACCAGGTCCATGGCCTCGTCGGCATCGGCCAGCAGACGCCGCGCCCGCTCCACCAGCACCTCCCCCGCGCCGGACGGCCGCACCTCGCCCCGCTTGCGCACCAGCAATGGCGCACCGATCAACGCCTCCAGGTCGGCAATGTGCAGGCTGACCGTGGGCGGCGCCAGGTGCAGCGTGCGGGCCGCTTCAGCGAAAGACCCGAGGTCAGCGATGGTGACCAGGGTACGCAGCCGGTCGAGATTGAGTTCGCGCATGACGTTCAGCAGAACTGATCTTGATGTTTGTGAAATTCAACTTTTCAAATTTTATACCGGCGCTGAAGATTCCCACATCCCATCTCCCACCCCTGCCAGGAATCCGCACCATGACCACCCAGCCCCTTGTTTTTATTGACGGCGACCAAGGCACCACCGGCCTGCAAATCCACCAGCGCCTGCATGGCCGCACAGACCTGCAGCTGCTGACACTGCCCGAAGCCGACCGCAAGAACCCCACCTGCCGCGCCGAAGCCATCAACAGCTGCGACATCGCCATCCTGTGCCTGCCCGACGCCGCAGCCCGCGAAGCCGTGGCCGCCATCCACAACCCCTCGGTGCGCGTGATCGACGCCAGCTCGGCCCACCGCACGGACGCGCAATGGGTTTACGGCTTTCCAGAGATGGATGCGACGCAGGCCGCGCGCATCGCCAACGCGAAACGCGTCAGCAACCCCGGCTGCTACCCCACAGGCGCCATCGCCCTGCTGCGGCCCCTGGTGCAGGCCGGCTTGTTGCCTGCCGACCATGCGCTCACCATCCATGCGGTATCGGGGTATTCCGGCGGTGGGCGCGCCCGGGTGCAAGCACACGAAGGCCCCGAGGCAGCCCATGCGCCTGCCTTCCAGGTCTACGGGCTGCAGCTGGAGCACAAACACACGCCCGAGATCGCGCAGCACGCCGGGCTGTCGCAGCGCCCGTTTTTTCTGCCCTCGTACGGCGCATTCCGCCAGGGCATCGTGCTGACTATCGGGCTGCATCTGCGGCAGCTCGCGCCCGGCACGCAAGGCGAACACCTGCACACCTGCCTGCAGCAGCACTATGCCGACGCCACCTTCGTCGAGGTGATGCCCCCCGCCTCCACCGAAGCGGCCGAGCATCTGGACCCGCAAGCCCTGAACGGCACCAACCGGCTGCAGCTGGGTGTGTTCAGCAACGCCCGCCACGGTCAGGTGTTGCTGACCGCTGTGTTTGACAACCTGGGCAAGGGCGCCTCGGGGGCGGCGGTGCAGAACCTGGATCTGATGCTGGGTGCTGCGGCCTGAAGGACGTGGACAGGTGCGGAACGCCAGTCAACCTTAGAAACCAAGCAGGCGTAAGTCGTTGATTTTTTTCAGCTTCCTCCAAACTGCGTAATTGGTGTTTAGAGAACCGCGTCACTCTAAATTCGTCGGTGCGGTTTTTGCGCCACTACAGTTTCGTGGGTGCGAAGCTCGCTATCGGACGCAAAAAGATGACTTAGTCTGTTCGCCCTCGTCAACAACTTCGCATCAGGGAGTCGCACCAAGTCGACCACCGACATCCTTAGAACAACACCTTCTGCGCACTCGTCAATGCCGCAAAGCTGTCTCCCAACGGCTGAAGAATCGCATCAGCAATGGGCTGGAGTTGTTTGACGAGGTAGTGCTC
>NZ_QAIM01000209.1:0-1194 GCF_003061035.1 Acidovorax sp. HMWF018 | reverse complement strand
CACCTTCTGCGCACTCGTCAATGCCGCAAAGCTGTCTCCCAACGGCTGAAGAATCGCATCAGCAATGGGCTGGAGTTGTTTGACGAGGTAGTGCTCATAGTCAATGCGCGAATGCCGGGCCTCCAGAGGTTCGGGGCCGCTCTGCGTCATCACGTACTCGATCCAGCCTCCACGCTGGTACTGCTGCGGACGGTTCAGCTTCGCGTTGTGAGCGTCAGCGATCCGCGCCGCGCGCACCTGGGGCGGTACGTTGACCTCGTAGGCATCAAGCCGGTGGCGCAGGCGTTTGCGGTAGACGAGCAGCGCATCCATTTGGCCGTCCAGCATCGACCGCGTATAGTCAGCCACGAACGCCCGGTAGGGCTCGCCGTGGAAGATGCGTGACAGCAAGCCCTCCTGGAACTGGCGTGCCAACGGAGTCCAATCGCTGCGGGCCATCTCCAGTCCGCGATAGACCATCTCCTCCCGACCTTCTTGATCGATGCTCAGGCCGGCATAGCGTTTCTTGCTGCCCACGTCCGATCCTCGGATGGTAGGCATGAAGAATTTGGCGTAGTGGGTGTCGAACTCGATTTCGAGGAAGGTCTCCAGCTGCTGCTCCTCGCGCAGCTTGCGGGTCCACCAGGCGTTGATCTCCTGCACCAGGCCGGCCGCAATGGCGTGCGCCTCCGCGTTGGGATAGATGCATTTGAGCCAGATGAAAATGGAGTCGGTGTCTCCGTAGATAACTTGGTATCCGCGCTCTTCCACGAACACCCGGGTGAGCTTCATTACCTCATGGCCGCGCAGGGTCACGGCGGACACCAGCTTCGGATTGAAGAAGCGGCATTCCGACGCACCCAGCACACCCGCAAAGGAATTCATGAGCAGCTTCAGGGCCTGCGACAGCGGCTGATTGCGCGCCCGCTTGGCTTCGTCCCGCGCATTCGACAGGGCGGTCACGATGTCCGGCAGACAGTGCTTCTCGCGCGAGAACAGCGTGCCTTGCGGCCCCAGCACCAATCCGGTCTGTGCGTCGGCGCTCTCTCCCTCGGCCAGACCCACGGGGTCCACCAGAAAGGTCCGGATGATGGAGGGGTACAGGCTCTTGTAGTCCAGGACCACGACTGAGTCGTAGAAGCCCGGGGTGGAGTCCATCACATAACCGCCTGGAAAGGCCTTGGCCGCGATGTCACCCACGTTGGGCGCTACGTA
>NZ_QAIM01000208.1:0-3803 GCF_003061035.1 Acidovorax sp. HMWF018 | reverse complement strand
GTTCACCGTCACGCGCCCGCTGGCCAGCGGAATGGCCAGGGCCTTCTCAAGCGCCATGCGCCGCTGCTCTTCCATCTGGCGCTTTTGCACTTCCTGCTGCAGGCTGGCCACCAGGTCGATCTGCACCACCAGCACGCCCACGAGGATCAGTACAAACGCACCCAGCAGCCCCGCCATCAGATCGCCGAAGACGGCCCACACCGGTGCCGTCTGGTCGGTAGCATCATCCAGGGTGTCGTCCACGCCGGTCACGCGGGCACCCCTTGTTCTGCCGTGGCCTTGCCATGCAGTCGACGCAGGTCTTCCACGATGCCTTGTTGTGCGCTGATGCTCAGGTCAATCACCTCGCGGGCCTGTGCCACGTAGTACGCCAGCTGTTCGTCGCTGCGGCCCATGGACTCGCGAAGGGCGTCCTCCATGCCTTGCAGGCTCTCCACGAGCTTCTCGTTGCTGGCGCTGAACAGGCCGACGCCGTGCTGGAAGGATTCCCCCAGGCTGGACAACTCGATGGCGCTGGCCGCAACCTGCGCTGCCACTTCGTCCACCTTGCCCGCCTGTGCGCCCAGGGCCTGTGCAAACTGCTGGCCCGCCTGTTCGAGCACCTCGGCGGCGGAACCCACCAGTGCGTCAATGGCCGCGCGCTGCTGCACAGCGGCTTCGTTCACGGATTGCAGCAGGCTGCCCAGCTGCTGTGTCATGGCCGTGCGCTCGGCCAGTGCGAGGTTGTCGCGTTCGCCCAGGCGTGTCATTTCCTGCCGCAACTGGGTAATGACTTCGGCCGCCGCTTGCGGCACGTCGGAGGCGGTCTGCAGCAGGCGCGTGAGGGGGGCTTCCAGCGCAGCGCCCAGGGTGGCCAGGTGCTTTGCCACGGCGGCTTGCAGAGTATCCAGGCGGTCCACTGCCGCCTGTCCGCGCGCGGCTTCCGCATCGCGCAGGGTGGTCAGTTCCTCGCGCCACACCAGGGTCAGCGCATCCATGCGCTGACCCTGGGCTTGCACCCATTGCGCTTCGTTGTCGATGCGTGTGCGCAGCAGGGCGTCGGATTGCTCCATCAGCGCGGTGGCGCTGCCCAATGTACGGTCCACCTGGGCGTTCAGTCGCAGACTCACTTGCGTGGCGGTGTCTTCCAGGGTCTGCATCAGGGCGCGCTGTTGTTCCACGGTCTGTGTGGCTGCGCGCTGCCATTCAGCGCTGAGCGTGTGGGCCAGTCTCTCCAGGGACTGGCTCCAGTCTGCCAGCCGTTGCGCATCGGCGTCGCGCTGCGCCTGCTGAGCATCGGTGACGGTGCTTTGCAATGCAGCCAGCAAGGCCTCGGAGCGTTCTTCAAATGCGTTGTTGGCTGACTGCAGGCGGTGCTCCAGCTGCTGGGCTGCTTTGGCGAGTGCCGCGCCGGTTGTCTGGTGCTGTTCGGCAGTTTGTGCCCCCGCGCTTTGCCATTCGCCGCTGAGTTTCTGGGCCATCTGGTGCATAGACTGCGTCCAGTCGGCGAGCCGCTGCGTATCCGCAGCGCGCTGCGCACCGTGGGCTTCGGCTACCGTCGCCTGCAGTGTGGTGACCAGGGCTTCGGCCTGTTGTGTAAATGCCTGGGTGGTGGCTTGCAATTGCCGGTCCATCTGCTGTGCGGTGCGCTCCAAGGCCTGGCCCACCTCCTGCTGCTGGGCCAGCGTCTGGTTGCCCGCTTGATGCCATTCGCTGGCCAGGTTGCGAGCCATGTCCTGCATGGAGTGCTCCCAGCCTTGCAGTCGCCGCTGGTCGGACTCCGCCTGGGCAGCCTGTTGCTGTGCAGCCGATACGTGCAGGGAGTCCAGCAGTGTTTTCGATCGTTCGTCGAAAGTCTGCGTGAGCTTTTGCACTGCAACCTCAAACTGGGTGATCAGCGTGCCCTGTGTGTTCGACTGCTGGTCGAGCGCCTGGGCCCAGGTGTCGGCCACCTTGCGTGCTGTGCCCTCCCATTGCGCACTGAGGCTTTGCAGCTGCTGGCCTGTGTGCTCTCGCAGCCGCTCGTGGGTGCGCTGGGACTCTTGTGCCAGCGTTGCCATGGCCTGTTCCACCACCGGGCGCATGGCGGCGGTGGCCTGCTGGGCACTGTTGCTCAGGCTGTCTTGCAGCGATGTACCCACGGCCTGCGCCAATTGGGTGTAGGCGGCAGAGGCCTCTTGATGAAACCCCTGCTGTTGCGCCAGCAGCTGGTCGTTGAGCTGGCTGTGGCGGCGCTCCAGTCCTTCCATCATGGCTTGCAGACGATCGGCAATCAGTGGCAGGGCCTGGGCCTGCGCTTGCAGGGCCAGCAAGGTGTCCTCGCGCCGTTGGGCGGACGAGAAGGCACGGAATAGCGTGGGGATGCGCGCATCCAGCTGGCGCACCGCCTGCAGCCTCTCTCGGCGGCTCAGGGCGGACAACAAGCCCAGTGCGGCCGATGTGGCGACCCCCGCGACGGACGTGCCGAACGACAGACCCAGCCCCTTGATGGGCGCAGCCAGTGCATTGCGGATGGATTCCAGGTTGCCTGAGGCCTCCAGGGCAAACACGGCGCCGTGGAATGTCACCACCATGCCCACGAAGGTGCCCAGCATGCCCAGCATGACCAGCAGCCCCACCAGGTAAGGCGTGAGTGCAGGGCCAGGCAGGGCTACACGCTCTCCTTCGATACGCTGGCGAACCGGGTGGCGCAGTGCGGGGTCCAGGCTTTCCAGCCAGGCATCCAGGGCAGGGGGCTCTTGATGGGCCTCTAGCGAACGCGTCAGCGAGGCGGTGGCCGCGCGATAGCGCATCAGCTCCCAGGCTCCCAGCAGGTAGGTGGCGGCGATCATCACCGTCATTGCCAGTGCCAGCGGGCTGTGGCCCACAAAACCCCAGCCCACCCAGCCAGCGGCTGCAAGGCCCGCAGCGAAGATGGCTGTCATCACACTCTTGTTCATTCCTGTTGTCCTGTTGTGTCGTTCTGGGCTGCTTCCAGCAGTCCCGTGATCGGTTCCATGCGCGTTTGCAGCTCTGCGGCAAGTAGGGCCTGCATGTCGCGCTCGAAGGCCCACAGCCAGCCTCCAGCCTGCCGCCATCGCGCAGGCTCATCGGTCAACCCTTGGGTGGTCAGCCTGTGCTGGTGTTGCCGGTGGCGGTGCGCCATACGGCGCTCCAGGTGCGCGGGTAGCAAGGCCCACAGCCGTTGTTCACGCGGTGCCAGCATGCGCTCCATCACGGCGTCCAGCGCCGCCACCTGGCGCAATCTGGGGGCGCCTTGTGCGATCGCCTGGCGCAACTGTGCCCGCAGGGGCTGCAGCCGCAGCTCCATCTGCTTTTGCAGGTCCAGATAGCGTGGCGCGTGGGTGGCGAAATCCGTGTCCACCCTGGGGTCGGGCAGTTCCACGGGGGTGTTGTCCGCCCGGGCCCGCAGTGGCTTGGGTGCAGTGGGCCTCGTGGCCAGCTGCACTTCGAGGTCGGCCTGAACCTTCGCTACCAGGCCGGCGAGTACCGTCATGTTCAGCGCCATTGCCGGGTGCTGTGCAGTCGCCGCCTGCGATGGCAGGTTCTCGATCGCGTGCAGCGCCCGGCTGAGCTGGACGGCGTCCACGGTTCCCAGCCATAGGCTCAGCTGCTCTGCCACATCGGGGGGCTTGGCTGCTGGTCGCGGAGGCGCGGCCCGCTCGCTGGCTTCCCGCGTCCATTGCTGGAGCAGGACCACGAGGCGTGAGCTGTTGAGTCGGTGGTGTTGGGTCATCCCGTGAAGGCTGTGCACTGGGTGGGCACGGCCGAGCGGGACGGTCCGGCGGCGCGTGCATCGGGGGAAGGAGTCCTCCCGAAGGCAA